>JAUPUC010000077.1 GCA_030917745.1 Patescibacteria group bacterium
GGCGAGACTCCATCCGACACTCCCTTCCTGTGTCGAAGCTCCAATAATAGCGATGGACTGTGGATGCAACAGAGTAGAAAGCTGCATAAGCGCATTTTTAGAAAATAAGATGTTTCATCTCTCCCTATTGTACGTGAAGAATCCGCTCTTGACAAAGAATTCATTATTTGCTAATATATGATGTTTAAGTTAATGAAATTATTGTGTATGCAATTTTCGAATTTTAGCGCAAATAAAGGGATTCTTCTGGGAGCAACACTCATGGTGCTTGTGGTTGCTCCATTCGTGGTTTTTGGGGGAAACAATGTGATTCATGTCGACAGAAAGGCATCTGGCATGGAAGATGGTTCAAAATCACATCCATACAACACCATTGCTGAAGGACTCAAGCACGCTGATGATGGGGATGAATTGGAAGTTGAACAGGGAATCTACGAAGAAAATATCACGCTGCCAAAGGGAGTGTGGCTCTATGGGGCAGGTGGTGATCGAGACGATATCGTCATCAAAGCAGACAATGATGATGAACCAGCCGTCAAAATGAAGCACGGAAGCAAGATTTCAGATGTGACCATCAAGGGTGGTCGGCATGGAGTTCGCGTGCTCGAAGACAGCAAAGCGAATATCTACGATGTCCGTATTACTAAGAGCAATCGTGATGGTATCCATATCGATGCAGCTGAAGTTACCAAGAAACGACGTGTGTCCATTGAAAAGGTTGAGGTAGACAAGAATGACCGGGCTGGCATCTATTCCGAGAAACGCTCCCTCGTCGTTATAGAGTCGAATATCCATGATAATACTGGCGATGGAATTGACCTCGCCTCAGGAACACATGCCTGGCTTGAGAAAAGTGACTTTAACGACAATCGTGGAAGTGGTTCCAAATTGGTATTGGATGGATCAAGCATTTGGTCAAAAAATAATGACTTCAAAAAGAACGGCCGCGAAGGTATCGAGGTCAGCTCATTTGGTGGGCAGGGGACTATCGAATTTAAGAAAGCAGAAATCTCGGGGAATGGTCGCTACGGGGTAGCGCGTCTCGGAAAAACTACTCAGGGTATGCGCATGTTTGGCAACCTCAGCTTTGGAATCGGTATAAACGGAAGTGCGTTCACTGGAAATACACTCGGAAACATTTCCCCGGTGATTTCAGCAAAATAAAGAAACAAAAGAACCTCGTTGCTTGGTTTACGTCATCTTTTGTTGAGGGGGGAAACTATGAAAATTGCATTTATTGGACAGAAAAATATCTCGGCTCATACGAGTAGCGTTGAAGAGCATGTCAAACAACTTGCAATTTCGATGGCTCTTTTGGGACATGAGGTGACCGTGTACGTCCGAGAAATCACGCCAGAAACGTCAAAAAACATGCCTGGGGTTTCTCTTGTGGTACTCCCGGGTATTCGTATGAAGTATTGTGAAGAAATTTCACATATTGGTCTTGCTACGGTGCACGCCCTTTTCCAACGGTACGATGTCATTCACTTCCATTCGGTCGGACCAAGTGTGCTCTCTCTTCTTCCAAGAATCTGCCGACCAGATATGCGAGTCGTGGCAACATTTCATAGTCGAGATTCCCTTCATCACCACCGAAGTTATCTGGCTCGATTGCTCCTCAGATTCGCCGAATTCATTGCCTGCACGGTACCCGAAAAAACAATCGTTGTTTCAAAGACACTGGCCCAATACGCTGAAACAGTCTATAAGAAATCATTCACATTAATTCCTCACGGGATAAAGATGTCTCCAACAGATAAGACGGACTTTCTCAAACGGTACGGACTCAAAGAAGGGCGCTACATTCTTTCTGTCTCCCGATTGGCACGACACAAAGGGATACACTATCTTATCAAGGCGTTTCAGGCACTCAAGGAAACTTCTGAGCTTCCTGGGAATAGTTGGAAACTCGCCATCGTCAGTACCCAGAATGAAGTGAAAGAATACGCCGACTACCTCCGTTTTCTTGCGGCCAATGACAGTGATATTCTCTTCATCGATGAGTATCAACCAAGTGAACTCGTTCAGCTCCACTCGCATGCCGGCATCTTTGTGTGTTTGGCAGAAGATGAGGATATTTCCTTCACACTCCTTGAAGCACTCGGATATGGTCTCCCTTGTATTGTAAGCAACACTCAGGCAAACAAGGAAACGATCTCTGATTGCGGAATCGTCTGTGAGCCAAAAAATATCCTCGATCTGAAACAAAAGATTTCTTCGCTCATCAATCGTCCGGACATGATGAAAACACTTGCTGCTCTTGCTCAAAAGCGATCGCAATCAGAATATGACTGGCAGGCAATCGCCAAACGAACGGTTGCTCTCTACGAAGATCTCATGATGACAAAACCAAGCTTCTGGAAAGTATCATTTGGCCTGAAGAATAAATAAACTATGTTGCCACCACTGAATAAAACACTTTTCTCAGTACTCGCTCTGTTCTTCATCGGAACGGCCGCTTTTACGTCGCTCGATACTTTTCGTGGTTATCAAGCTGAAATGACCGTGTTGGTACTCCCACTCGGTGTGAGTCAGACACCATCCGAACAGATGGTAGAAAATATCGCTCTCCTTCCAACGACGGTGTCATTTTTTGACGCGTTGCTTGCGAGTGACGAGAGACTCACGGAATTTTCCGCACTTGATGAACAGCCTGTCAATACTCGCGCTCTGCGGTGGAATGAAATGCTTTCCGTAGAGCGACAAGGCGGCAGCGGCATAATCACTTATACGATTGAAGCAAACACGCAGGAGGAAGCGGTCATGCTTGCCCGACAGATGGCTCAGGTGTTATTTCAAAAAGTAGGCACATATTATGACATTCGTTCGGATGTTTCCTTGCGACTCATAGAAGGGCCACTCGTTCGAGCATCACTCACGTCACCAATCACTTGGATAATTATCAGTATCGGAATTGGCGTTGTGTTAGCTATGGGTCTTATGCTACTCGGAAATCTTCTCCGGTTGGCAATCGGTACTCCGCGACGTAAGACAGTTTCTGCCAACGAGGATATTACTCCTCTTTCACGACCAATTGAAACCACACTTCCTTCCATCCATCCAGACACTTTCATCCCCAAAAAACCAACCGTCTTTTTTAGCGAAGAAAGTGAAACCCGTGCTCGTGAAGAAAAACGGGCATACAATCCATATCTGATCACTCCGAGTACACAACCGGCGACTGCACCCGCGAAGCAATCGACACCAGCTACCGAAACTCTCAAGGCAGATCAGCCAGTCTCACTGCCCACAGAAGAGCTTCCAAAAAAAATCGTGTCACCACTGCCGACTCCAATGTTCATCACGAAAGCAGAAGCACCATCCAATCTCCCTTTCATCGATGAAGCTACTTTCTTGGCACAATTTTCTGCGGCTACCGAATCAGAACCAGAGACCAATCAGTCTACACCAAAAACTGAGACTCTTGAGCCAGTAAATACCGAACAAGATGTGACTACAACACCCGCTCTTCCAGAAGAACCAACTATGGAAGACTATCGCCGACGTTTGAATGAACTCTTGAAGGAAGGAAAATAATCATCACATCTAGTAATCGCTTATGACTCGTCTCTCACATTTTCAGTACTGGACTCGATTCGCTCTTCTGGCGAGCGTGTTTCTCGTTGGATGGTTTGTGTTCTGGGAAGTAAAGAATCAGGGTTGGCTTCGTTTAGCTGATTTTTCGAGTGTCTTACCCGTTTCGCAAGAACGCCGATCGGATATTGAAGCACTGTCTATTATCGCGGACAAACTGTATCACACAAATGGAGAAGTACGAACTTTCTTGATACTCTTTCAGAATAATCTCGAATTAAGACCAGGCGGGGGATTTATTGGATCATTTGGTATCCTCAAAGTAAAAGATGGGACAGTGGTTGAATTTTCAACTCATGATACGGCGAATTTTGATGGCCGAATTCCAAGCATAGTCACCCCTCCCTATCCGATGGCAGAGCTCCTCCGTATCGATTCCTGGAAATTACGTGACTCAAACTTCTCTCCGGATTTTCCAACCAATGCTCGTCAGGCCGTACATTTCTACGCGCTTGGAGAGGGACAGGAACATTTTGATGGCGTCATCGGTATCACCACCGAGGTGTTGGCATCTGTACTCAATATCACCGGACCAGTAACGCTCGAGGGATTTCCGGGGACTTACACGGCAGACAAGGCTGTACTTGATCTCGAGTACCAAGTTGAACAAGGGTATAAAGATCAAAACATCGCGGCAGGTGAACGAAAGTCGATTTTGAAAACGCTCGGTGACGCTATTCTCATAAAGATAAAGGCGCTTCCAGTTGATAAGCAGTATGAACTGTTCACAACCATGCTGGGTAACCTTCATAGCAAAGCGATTCAGGTATATTTCACCGATGAATATCTTCAGGGAGTAGTGACCGACGCTGGTTGGGATGGGGCAGTAGACACAGCCTGGCATGATGATTCTTTCATGCTGATAGATGCGAATCTTGGTGCACTGAAAAGTGATTATCATATGCGCCGACGAATTGAGTACACCGTCGATCTCTCTCAAGAAATACCACAAGCCACGCTCAAGATGGTCTACACGCATACTGGTGTAGCTCGTGACTGGTACACGAAAGACTATGTCACCTATCTTCGAGCGTATCTTCCAGAAGGAAGCTTTGTCACAAGTGTGACGAATGGCGATACACCGATATATGGCAATGAACTCGGTAAAAAATATGTTGGGGTCACTGTTGGTGTACCATTGGCATCAGAGAAAACGGTTACTTTCAAATATACGCTTCCGAAAACCATTGACACGAGTGAGTGGTATGATCTCAAGGTGATTAAACAGTCCGGAGTTACCGGGACGCCACTCAGCATCACGGTCATTGATAAACAGGGGAACATCAAAACTTTCAATGAGACTCTCAATCGTGATTTCATTCTGAGCGAACGAGAAGAGAAGTAGCGCGTTGCATGTGCCCCTTCTTTCGAGATGGAACAAAAACCGTCCTGGTACAACCCACGACGGTTTTTGTTTTGACGATTGTGGT
>JAUPUC010000015.1 GCA_030917745.1 Patescibacteria group bacterium
CTTCAGCCATAATACGAATTGTCTCGCGATATGCCACCTGCGGTCGGCCGACATTGACCTCAACCTTAAACTCACGTTTCATGCGGTCAACGATGATATCCAAGTGCAACTCACCCATTCCCGAGAGAATCGTCTGAGCAGTTTCCTCATCCGTATGTACCCGGAATGTTGGGTCTTCTTCCAAAAGCTTTTTGAGTGCCATACCCATTTTTTCCTGATCGGACTTGGTCTTTGGCTCAACAGTGATATCAATGACCGGTTCTGGGAAAGTAATAGCTTCGAGGATAATTGGTTTGTCCTGATCACAGAGGGTATTGCCAGTGGTTGTCACTTTCATCCCTACCAATGCTCCGATATCGCCAGCACCCAGTTCCTCAATTTCTTCCCGATGATTGGCATGCATACGAACAATACGTCCGATACGTTCTTTCTCATTCTTGGTTGAATTCAGCACGTATGATCCGGCCTTCACCGTCCCTGAGTACACACGGAAAAAAGTCAGTTGTCCAATGAAAGGATCCGTGGCAATCTTGAAAGCCAGAGCAGAAAATGGTGCATCGTCCTTTGTTTCACGCACTTCTTCCACATCCGTCTTTGGGTTGGTACCAAACAATGGTGGGATATCAAGTGGGGATGGGAGGTAGTCAACGACCGCATCCAACACCAACTGAATACCCTTATTCCGAAGTGCTGTCCCCGTCATGACTGGATACAATTTGGTCTCGATAACTGCCTTACGCAAAGCGGCTTTCAGTTCAGCTTCCGAAATCTCCTCGCCACCCAAATATTTCTCCGTCAATGTATCATCTGTTTCGGAAATTCTCTCAACCATTTTTTCCCGCCACTCCTTGGCCTTATCCAAATACTCGGCTGGAATTTCTCCTTCGATCACAATTTCACCCATCGGACCATCAAAGGTGTACGCCTTCATGTTCATCAGGTTGATGAGACCAAAGAAATCTCCACGCAAACCAAGCGGATACTGAATAGCCACTGCCTTGGGGGTCAAACGATTCCAAATGGAAGACAGAGCGTCCTCAAAGACCGCCCCCTCCTTATCAATCTTGTTGATAAAACACATGCGTGGCACATCATATTTCTCTGCCTGTCGCCACACCGTCTCAGACTGAGGTTCCACACCCTCTTTACCATCAAAAACGACCACACCACCATCCAACACACGCAGAGAACGTTCTACTTCAACCGTAAAGTCCACATGCCCTGGAGTGTCGATAATATTGATATGATGTCCCTTCCAAAAACATGTTGTAGCAGCCGAAGTAATCGTGATACCACGCTCACGCTCCTGTTCCATCCAGTCCATGGTAGCCGCTCCCTCATGCACTTCGCCAATCTTGTGAGTGATACCGGTATAGAAAAGCACCCGCTCAGTCGTCGTGGTTTTTCCGGCGTCAATATGCGCGATGATACCAATATTCCGATATTTATCGATAGGAGTCGTGCGAGCCATACGTGTAATACTTTAACAATGGATAATTTATAAATAGATCTCTAAAAGAATAGTGTACTGTATTTATGACACAAGAGCGAATCGCGCCGCCACCCCCTCGTTCGTCGTCTCAACCGAAGACAGAAACTCCTCCAGTGGCCGAAGAAACACGATATCCTCAAATCCCGTGTATTCTGCTCGATACAAGACGCCTACTTTATCCGTCGACTCAATGACTACCAGCCCAACAACGAGATACTGCTGACCCTTGTAGTGACGGTATTGCCCATGGATTCTCACCTGCTTCTGTGCTTCCAAAAGGTCTTGCTTCAACTCCTCACTACTCCTGTGACTCATACACGACCTCTTTATACCGATAATACACGGAAAGACCGCCAAGGCGATCTTTCTTGCTTCTTTCGTAAATCTTCAATCAGAAATGTCTTTTACGCGAAGTGAGCGAACGCCTTATTAGCTTCAGCCATACGATGCGTATCATCTCGTTTCTTGATAGCTGTACCGACTTTATTTGAAGCGTCAATCAGCTCATCAGCCAACTTTTCAGCCATGGCCTTGCCCTTCTTCTTCCGGCACGCATCCCGAATCCAACGCATGGCCAGAATCTGACGACGTTCTCCGGATACCGGAACCGGCACCTGATAGTTAGCACCACCAACACGACGGCTCTTCAGCTGAAGCATAGGCGCAACGTTCTTGATAGCCTGTTCAAAAGTATTCAGTCCAGCCTTTTTCGTTCGCTCGTGTATGACGTCAAAAGCTCCGTAGACAATCTTCTCAGCCAGGCTCTTCTTGCCATTCCACATAATCATGCAGACAAAATGCCCGACCAATGGATTTTCATACTGAGAATCCGGTTTCCATTCACGCTGATAATTTCGCTTTCTTCGTGGCATACTTTCGATACACTAGCCGATGAACGACTGATACTCGTCACAAGAGTTGTTTCAGATTCTGGTCGTTTTCGTTAGAAATGATTAGGTATTGTTTAAAACTAGTCCTTCTTCTTCTCTTTCTTAGCACCATATTTGGAACGACTCCCCTTACGATTCGCGACGCCCGCGGAATCAAAAATACCGCGTACCACATGATAACGCACACCAGGGAGATCTTTCACACGTCCACCGCGAATCATCACGATTGAGTGCTCCTGAAGATTATGTCCGATACCAGGGATATACGCCGTCACTTCCATACCATTCGTCAGACGCACACGAGCAATTTTTCGCAAAGCGGAGTTTGGTTTCTTTGGAGTTGTCGTGGTTACTTTAACACACACCCCACGCTTGAAAGGACTCTGGGTCTTCGTGATACGATTTTTAATGGTATTGGTAACAAAAGTCATCGCCGGAGATTTGGATTTCCGGACACTAATCTTTCGTGGTCGCTTGATGAGCTGGTTAATCGTAGTCACGGCAGTACACTGGTAAAAAATTATGTCAAAAACAAAGAGAGAACGCTCATTTGTTCAGTAGTGCTTATCCTACCGAAGAGAGCCGATATTGTCAACATCCTCTGTCCCCAATCACCCCTACAGTGCTAAACGGATAAAAAAGGACAAAACAATATTGATGAAAAAACTGATGGGTGCCGCGAGCAAAAATACCGCAAACAAAAGAAAAAACAAACCATAATGCTCTAGCCATACTTTGGTTTCTTCACGAATCGGGAATAAAACATACAGGAGCTTTGACCCATCCAGAGGCGGGAAAGGCAAGAGATTAAAACAGGCGAGTACCACATTCCAAAAAATGATGATGAGTAAGAGACCAAATAGCACCTGCGGCAATGAACCAGAGAGCGCTTCTGTCAAGGCACCAAATCGTTCAAAAAACGATCCTCCTCCGTATACTGCTTGAGCAAATCGTGCCACGATATCCTGTTTCGCCAACTGAGACAACGGCAGTACGAAAGCAAATAGACTCGCTACCGTCGCTAAGAGAAGATTCGAACCCGGACCCGCAAGGGCAACCCAGAGTGGACCCCACTTCTGATCTTTCAAGTTGTAAGGATTATAGGGCACCGGCTTAGCCCACCCAAATGCCGATCCGGTAGTTATAATCAAGAGAGCTGGCAAGAATATCGAGCCAAATGGGTCAATATGCTTTGCTGGATTTAGGTTCAATCGATCAGCATACTTCGCCGTCATATCCCCAAGCCAAAGCGCCATCACGCCATGAGCAACCTCATGCATAATGACGGAATAGAGGAGAGCGAGAAAATAGAAACCTATCAAAACAAACTCTTGTGGCATAATCGTAAAGACAAAAATTGAGGGAGGAGGGGCTGCGCAAAACAGAACACTTGCCATTCCTGCCTATCCATGATACTCTCAGATTCGTTACCAAGCAACTGATTTTACGTCTATGAGTCGAATATGTGACCTTACCGGACGAGGTACCAAGACCGGAAACAACCGCAGCCACTCAAACGTCAAGACCCGTCGCACTTTTGCGATTAATGTCCAGACAAAGCACATTGGCGGCATGAAGCTTCAGCTCTCCACCAAGGCCATCCGCACCCTGGTAAAGCAGTCGAAAATTGCCTAGACGAACATTCCCCTCTCTGCAATAAACCCGCAAGGAGAGTTGTTATCTCTGAAATGAAAAAAGCACAGTCCTCGCGACTGTGCTTTTCGGTTCAACCGATTCATGCTCCGATCCAAACCCCTCCTTACTACGGCTTACGCCGCCTCATCCCGCGTGTATAGGTACCAAGACCATCAAGAATGGCGACTCGCGCCAAACTTAAACAGGCGCGTGTCTGAAGTGCGTTCTGACAGTCCTGAGCCATCAAAACATGCGGGCACTGGGGATTAAAATCACATCCAGTCGGTACGATGCGAAGTACCGGTTGCGTTTGCCTCTTATTCGACATTATTCATTCCCTCTCCTTGGCACATTGTAAAATAACTATCCATCTCACCCGAATAACAAAGAATGAAAACATTGTTTTGTTTCCATATCTCTGCTTTATACCACCAAACTCACTCTGCCTCTCATCAGATATCTATTCAAGAATACCGTCTAGATTGACATCGTACAGTACTTGCTCCGAAATAAGACGGTACTGAATCAGCTCTTTCTCATGAAACCAGATTTTAATCTCTCTTTCAGCATCATCTGGATTGTCAGAACAGTGCACTAAATTCCTCACTGCTCGCTCATCCAAACTTGAAATCGCATAGGAATCAATTGTTAAATCACCTCGTATTGTTCCTACGTCAGACAGGGTTGGTTCGGTACTGCCCACGAGTTTTTTCACAATGGCGATGGACTGATTCCCTTCGACGACAAAAGCGAGTACTGGACCAGAGGTAAAATACCGAACGATGGTGTTAATGATACCTTTTCCATACTCAATCGGTTCTTTCTCGATTGGCAATCCATGAGACTTCCGCTCTTCAGTGATACGGTTACCCTTTGAAAGAAACCATTCGTCTGTCTTAAGATAGTGTTCCCATGACTGAGCTTCGGTTGGCACCAGAAACTTAAAGGCAATCATTTTCAGCCCTGTCCGCTCAATACGTTGAA
>JAUPUC010000079.1 GCA_030917745.1 Patescibacteria group bacterium
CGCGATTGGACATTCAGTCGGCAGCGATATTGGGGTGAACCGATTCCTTTGGTACATTGTGATGTCTGTGGAGTCGTGCCGGTACCCGAGAAAGATTTGCCGGTGCTTCTGCCGAAGGTGAAGTCGTATGAGCCGACAGGAACCGGAGAGTCGCCGCTTGCGGGTATCGCCAAATGGGTGAATACCACGTGTCCGAAGTGCGGAGGAAAAGCAAAACGTGAAACCAATACCATGCCCCAATGGGCGGGTTCTTGCTGGTATTACTTACGTTTTATTGATCCAAAAAATACAAAGGCATTGGTAGATAAGAAAAAAGAAGGCAAGATGATGCCGGTTGATTTGTATGTCGGTGGGACTGAACACGCGACCCGCCATCTTCTTTATGCGCGTTTTTGGCACAAATTTCTTTTTGATAGGGGAGTGGTTTCGGGAGAAGAACCTTTCAAGAAACTCGTTAATCAGGGACTTATCACGGCATCAGACGGACGGAAGATGTCAAAGCGCTGGGGAAATGTCGTGAATCCTGACGAGGTGGTGGCTGATTTTGGAGCAGATTCTTTTCGATTGTACGAGATGTTCATGGGACCATTCGGACAGACTATTGCCTGGAATACGGATGGTGTCATTGGGACTCGACGTTTTCTCGACAAGGTATGGAAACTGCAGACCAAGATTTCCAGTAAGACATCGACGGTTGTTGATCAGGATACGGAAAGCCTTTTGCATCAGACAATGAAAAAAGTGACAGCCGATATTGAAGATTTCAAATTCAATACGGGAGTAAGCAGCCTGATGGTACTGGCGAATGCATTCGAAAAACAGCCAACGGTTCTGCTCTCACACTATCGGACGCTGTTGATCCTGCTTGCGCCGTTTGCACCGCATATTACTGAAGAACTCTGGTCACGTCTTGGGGATACCAAATCTATTTTTCTGGCACAGTGGCCACGGTGGGACGAGAAGAAAATTGTGACTGAAACTTTGAATATCGCCGTGCAAGTTAATGGCAAGGTGCGAGCGGTTCTCGTTGTTTCTCCAGAAGCGAGCGAGAAAACACTGATTGAACTCGCATTGGCTGATACGAACGTACAGGTGCATCTAGCAGGTCGAACTCCCCGAAAAATTTTGTCTATTCCTGGGAAAATTATAAGTATCGTTGTGTAAGTAACTGTCTCAATTCTCATGTCGAGATGAAATCTGAAAATTTCGTACGAAAACACTGAAAGTTGATAAGGGTTACTATTGTAACCCGACGAGACTTGAAGAGTTTGCAGCCGAAATTTTCAGATTTCAGCCGGTAAGCAATAGTTTAAGCCTTATCTGTCTATGTGGTGAGAATGGAGACAGTTACTCATATCTCTATGCAGGTGATTATTCTGGCAGCTGGGAAAGGGATACGAATGGGGGACTTGACCGCCGATATTCCCAAACCGATGCTCCCTCTTCTCGGAAAACCTCTTTTGGAATGGCGACTGGCGATGTTGCCCGAAGCAGTCAGGGAAGTGATTTTTGTGGTGGGATATCTTGGTGATCAGATTGAAAAGTATTTTGGCAGCGAATGGCAGGGGCGCTCAATTCGGTATGTCCGTCATGAGAAACTGGATGGGACAGGTGGTGCGATTCGGCAGGTATATGAGTCTGGCTTATTTTTGGGACCGGCGCTCGTGACGAATGGAGATGATATCTATTGTCAGGAAGACTTGGAGCGTTTATTGACATATGATATGGCGGTGCTGGCTTGTGGGCTTGAGGATTCGAGTCGTTTTGGCATACTCGATACGGATGCAGAGGGACGACTCAGGGGTATTATCGAGCGACCGCATGCCCCAGGATACGGGTTGGTGAATACGGGTGCCTATATGCTTGATCAGGCGTATTTTTCGTATGCTCCTGTACCAATTAGTGAGACTGAGTATGGTTTGCCTCAGACATTGGTTCTCGTAGGAGATGAAAGACCAGTTTCGGTTGTTCAAACCAGGGCGTGGCAGCCGGTTGGCCAACCGGAAGATATCGCTTTAGGGGAAGATTTCTTACGGCAGTACTGGCTTGCGCGTCAATAAGTCACTGTATATCCGGATTGGTTTGGAATCGATGAAGTGATATGAGGGAGGCTATTCCGAAAAGTGTGTGGTAGTATGCTTCTGGGAGTGATGTTCTATCCGTAATCAACAATCCTATGTGTGGAATCGTTGGGTATTTTGGGAAACGGTCGGCGCAAGAATTCTTACTTGAAGGACTCAGACGATTGGAATATCGGGGATATGACAGTGCTGGGATCGCGCTGGTTGAAAAAGGGAAATTGAGAGTGACACGATCAGTCGGCAAGGTCTCTGTTCTTGAAGATCGACTTTCGGGAAAAGTCGGCACGAGTATGATAGGCATCGCGCATACGCGTTGGGCGACGCACGGAAAACCTTCCGAAAAAAACGCGCATCCACACACGGACTGCACCAAGCGGGTGGCGGTAGTACATAATGGTATCATCGAAAATTATCGTGAATTAAAAGAAACGCTTGAGCAGCAGGGGCATGTTTTTCGTTCAGAAACTGACACGGAGATCATCGCGCATGTGTTGGAGGAAGAAATGAAAACAAATACTTTCGAAGGAGCCTTTGCCCAAACACTGAAGCGCCTTCGAGGGGCGTATGCTATTGTGGCAGTTTCAGAATCCTCTCCGAATGTGATGCTGGCGGCACGCCTTTCGAGTCCGTTGGTGCTTGGTATTGGCGAGGGAGAAATGTTCCTCGCGTCTGACGTTTCGGCTCTCGTGGGTGATGTGAAGCGAGTGGTGTACCTTGATGATGGGGAGATGGTCGTACTGGATGTGGAAGGGTACGTGGTTAAGACGCTTGCAAATAAGCGACAAAAGAAAGAGGAAGTCACGCTGGAATGGGACCGGTCCAAGGCTGAGCGAGGAGGGTTTCCTCATTTTATGTTGAAAGAGATTTTTGAACAGCCAAAAAGTTTTGCTGATGCACTTCGTGGGAGATTGATTCCCGAAGAAGGACATGCTCGGCTCGGTGGTTTGAAAGCCATCGAAAAGCGCTTACGCACTATTGATCGTATCATTATCGTTTCTTGCGGTACGTCATATCATTCCGGACTTGTCGGAGAATACATGTTGGAAGAATACGCTGGTATTCCGACGGAAGTGGAGATGGCCTCTGAGTTTCGTTATCGTAAACCCTTACTCGGAAAAAAGACGCTCGTTATTGCTATTTCGCAGTCAGGTGAAACCGCTGATACATTGGCTGCTATTCGTGAAGCGAAAGAGAAGGGTGTTCTTACTATCGGTATCGTGAATGTTGTCGGGTCATCGATCTCTCGGGAAACCGATGCCGGGGTGTATTGTCATGCAGGACCAGAGATTTCCGTTGCGTCGACCAAGGCATTCACCTCGCAACTTGCCATACTTGCGCTCTTGTCATTGTATTTAGGCCGTCAACGCGGATTGTCGCTTGTGTTGGGGCAGCGTATTGCCAAGGAGCTTCTGTTGCTTCCTCAATATATGGAGCGCGTATTGGAGCACGCTCCAATAATCAAGAAGTTAGCCAAGAAATACGCGAAACAGTCACACTATCTCTATTTAGGACGAAAATATAATTATCCGAATGCACTTGAAGGCGCTCTGAAAATTAAGGAGATCGCTTATGTGCCAGCACAAGGCTATCCGACAGGAGAGATGAAGCATGGGCCGATAGCTCTTATCGATTCGTCCGTGATGGCTATCATGATGGTGCCGCGCGATAGTGTGTATGAAAAAAATATGAGCGGTATGCAGGAAATACTCGCTCGGGGAAGTCGGGTTATTGCTATTGGGACCGAAGGTGATACCGAATTGTCTCAACAGGCGACAGATACGCTCTTACTTCCGAAGACACTGGAAATGCTTTCCCCAATACTCTCGGCAATTCCCTTACAACTTTTTGCTTACTATATCGCTGTGGAACGCGGGTACGATATCGATCAGCCGAGAAATCTCGCCAAGTCGGTGACGGTAGAATGAGAAACTTTTTCGGTCATCGTTTTCTAATGGAGGAACGGATACGGAAGAAGATTTTTTCTCGCGACGTATTCAGAAACACCAGCATCAAACAAATTTTCTTTCGTATCCGTTCACCGATGAGAGTGGGTGAGCACAAAGACAGACGGTCTGTTGATTCTGGCGGGCGAGGAAGGAACTGAGAGTGGAGTGAAAAGAGGTTTTGGGGTAGAATGTTCTATGTTATGAAATAATGATTTTGGATATGCTCCGTACGACTATTGCACAATATTTGCCACTTGAACGACCACTGATTATTTTTGATCTTGAGACTACGGGACTGACGGCCGGTGACGATCATATTATTGAAATTGCGTATGAGAAGATTCTCCCAAATGGGGAAATCATTGAATACTGTCAGCGTCTGAATCCTGGAAGACCGATACCAGCGGTAGCCACGAGTATCAATGGGATCCGTGATGAGGATGTGAAAGAT
>JAUPUC010000085.1 GCA_030917745.1 Patescibacteria group bacterium
TGATCATCTGCGATACGATAGGTGGGATAACCGGTGAGCGCAGAAAGACTTTACTCATTGCTCCACCCGTCTTAACTTCTTCCGCGGAGCGCAAAATGACTTCTTGGAATACCAGATTACCCGTCACATCACTCACGATAATAAGCGCCTTGACGATAGGAATACCCCCATTCAAAAGTGAGCTCATATTCTCCGCGAATCGGGTAATATAAACGTACTTCATGAGATTACCGAACACGGGCAATTTGAGCACTACGCGATTCCAATCAGCCTGTCCCGCGCTCGTATTGATATAGTAAAAAAACGCAAAACCAGCCGCAATCAAAACGAGCAAAACCGCCCACCAGTACACCTGCATAAAATCTCCAACCCACATCAGTGCTGCCGTATACCACGGAATTTCTACTCCGAGCTCACGGATCAAACCGGTTAACTTGGGAAGAATGAAGGTCACCACCAGGAATCCAATAATCACTGCAGCTGAAAAAACGAAACCCGGATAAAACAATGCGCCCTTGATTTTAGATGAGAGCTGATAATTCTTCTCGATATTCTCCGCGACTACCTCAATCGCTCGTTGGAGGGTTCCCGAGACTTCCCCTGCCCGCAACATATTAATCACCAAGGGTTCAAATACGGTTGGATGCTTCTCCAGACTCTCAGAGAATGAGGCGCCATCCTCCACATCATCCTCAATTTCCTTGAGAATCATACGTAGATACCTATTCGGTGACTGGTCAGCTAAAGTCTCGAGAGCAGAAACCATGGGGACGCGAGCATTAATCAGTGTTGCTAACTGTCGAAACATCACCATGAGTTCCTTCTGAGATACTCCTTCCCACAGTTTGGCTATATCTCGAACGAACGCGACATCTCGTCGTTCCTCCTGCACCGAAAATGGAATCAATCCATTATTCTGAAGAATCTGAATAGCCGCGTCTCGACCCAGAGCCTCGACAATGCCCGACCGCTCTTGTCCCATTTCAGTTTTTGCCTTGAATACAAATTTCATACCACAAAAAATAATATTTATCAGACGAATTAACCTTTTTCGGCCATTTTGGCAATAATCATCTGGAGATAATCTTGATTTTTCGCGTAAGAAAAGGCATCCTCAACAGAAATGAGTCCCTGCCGAACCAGTTCCGCGAGCGAACGATCAAGCGATACCATACCTTCCTTCAAACTCGTCTCAATCACACCATCGATTTGGTGCACTTTATTCTCACGGATCAGATTTTCTACCGCATGATTCTTAAACATAATTTCGACCGCCGGCACTCGCCCTCCACCCACTTGTGGCAGTAAACGCTGAGAAATTACCCCAAGCAAAACACTCGCCAACTGAGACCGAATCTGATTCTGCTGATAAGCAGGAAAAACATCTATGATACGGTCGATAGTTTGTGAACTATCATTGGTATGCAGTGTTGCGAAAATCAGATGTCCTGTCTCAGCAGCCGTCATGGCAGTACTGATAGTCTCTAAATCACGTAATTCACCCAAAAGCACTACGTTGGCGTCTTCACGAAAAACCGCACGAAGCGCTTCCGGGAAACTCTTGGCATCTCGACCGATTTCACGCTGATTAACGATGCAGCGATCTTGGCTATACACAAATTCAATTGGATCCTCAATAGTGAGAATGTGCTTATCGTAATTGTGATTAATAAAATCAATAATAGCCGCTAGAGTAGTCGATTTTCCATGCCCCACTGGCCCAGTCACCAGAACCAATCCCTGTGAATATTTCGTATAGTTATACAGAGCAGTAGGGACGCTGAGCTCTTCGAGACTTCGAAGTCGGTCCATGACAAAGCGCATAGTGACGCTGATATAGCCTTTCTGAAAGAAAACATTCACACGAAAACGAGCTCTTTCTTCGAAGGCATATGAGAAATCCGTGTGTCCCTTGGCCAACAATTCTTCCTGTTTCTCCTCAGTCAAAATGGACTGCGATAACGCCTTCGTATCATCAGGAGTCAATACCTTTTCCTGAACAATCGGCACAAGTTTTCCATCTATACGCAGCGTTGGATGACGTCCAACTACCAAGTGCAAATCTGAAGCCTTTTGCTGTCCAACCAGAAACAAAAGATTTTTGATGCGCTGATCCGCGTGCAAGTTTGTTTCCATAAAACACATTACTTATATTGAATCACGCGGACTTCTTTCTTCCTTTGACAGTATAGCTAAAAAAACAAATAAGACCAAAATTTCATCCTTCATCAATCAATAATTTTCCTTCCGTTGCCCGTTCCACTTCAGCAAGTGTTGTTATCCCCAGAAGCACCTTGAGTAGACCATCTTCTTTCATACTGATCATACCTTGATTCAGAGATTCCTTGCGTAATTCATGTTCATTCGCCTTATGGTCCGTAATAATCGCTTTCACAGGATCGGTAATTTCAAATACTTCGTATATGCCGACACGACCCTTGTGTCCCGTTCTCCCGCAATCATCACACCCTGCACCCTTGAATACTTTGATTTCCTGATTATCCTTGAGTTTATACGCTTTCTTCTCTTCAAGCGGTATCTCCTGATACATCTGTGCCAGGCGATTTCTCTGAAGTTCCGTAATTTTCATCTCTACCTTACATTTTTCGCAAATTTTTCGCACCAAACGTTGTGCTGCTACTGTTTGCAATGAAGATGCCAACAAAAAAGCTTCAACACCCATATCAACCAATCTTGGTACCGCTCCTATCGCGTCATTGGTGTGCAATGTAGAAAGGACAAGATGCCCAGTCAATGCGGCGTGAATCGCTAATTCAGCAGTCTCATTATCACGAATTTCTCCCACCATGATAATGTTCGGATCTTGACGGAGGATGGAGCGAAGACCAGCAGAAAAAGTGTACCCGATTTCTGGTCGGATCTGGCTCTGATTTACTCCATCGATAAAATACTCCACAGGGTCTTCAAGGGTGACAATATTTCGCTCTTCCTGATTAAGAACTTGAAGAAAGGCGTACAAAGTGGTTGACTTGCCGGAACCAGTCGGACCCGTAATCAATATAATGCCAAATGGTTCCCGAATTTTACTCAGAAGAACTGTACGATTTCGTCCTAACAGTCCTAACACATCAAAATCGCTCACATTATTGGCGCGATCCAAAACGCGCATCACGATTTTCTCCCCTTCCATAACCGGCAAAGAAGAAACACGCAAATCAACCGCTTTACCGCCACTCTCAAAATGAATACGACCATCCTGTGGTTTCCGTTTCTCATCAATTTTTAAATTCGACAATATCTTGATGCGCGACACCACTGCCCGACCCACTTCGAGTGGAAACACCAGCTGTGACTTGAGAATGCCATCGATACGGAAACGTACACGATAATTCCCCTCTATCGGTTCAATATGAATATCACTCGCTCGACCATCCAGCGAGTGTTTCACAATTACTTCTACCAATTTTGCGATAGGCGCATCTTGAAAAATCTCACCTTGGACCGCCTTCCTTTTTTCGGCCTCGAGATCAATCCCAGATTCAGCTCCTTTTTTAAGAGAGAGAATAGCGTTCTGCAACGCTTTATCCGTTCCGCTATAATTTTTCATTACCTCTCCAAAAACGGTCTCTGTTGTCTGATAAATTTCTATACTGAGCGATTCCTTCTCAGCAAGGAAACGCAACATATTCATGGCGTCGAAATCCGACGGATCAATCATGGCAATACGCAGTACGGCATCCTTTTTTTCGAAACAGAAGAGACGGTGTTTACGAGCCGTCGCCTCAGGAATAATTTCCAAGATGCGTTTCTCAAGCTGTTTCGGATACTCCGAAAGCATCGGTACGGATCCGGCAGAAGAAGTATCAGAAATTTTCGGAACAGTTACTTGTGTTTTTGTTTCCTCCATAAAGGCACGCTATTCTCGATTCAGCTACTTTTATTTCACAAATGGGTTCGCCTTCCCGAGCGGATTTGCTGCAGGCAATTCCGGTGTCACTCCCTGTTTATTCTGCCGAATCGCCGCCAATGTTTCAAAATCAAGTGTGTTTTTCAGGAACACATCGTCTCCCGCCGCTGATGTCAAGGATACCGCTGGGAGCAATAAAAACCGTGCTTCTAAAGTTGAGTACAGAATACCCGGATCTGCTTCTTCAACTGGAGCCCCCCCAGGAGCTTGAGTATTTGCTTTTGTTGAAATCTTCACTCTTGCAGGAAGAAAAAGACGCTTCGCATGAACAATGCGGGCATAAAAATCTCTCATGGCTTCATAAGAACCCGCTATCTCAATAGTCACAAGAAACGTGTCCGGAACATACGTCCGATGAACAGACGTTATGTCTTCTTCTATAAAATCCCCTCCGTCTGCATTTGCAATCAAAAGCGCCGCACTATCTGCCACGGAATCGTCCACGACAACCGGTACCGGATCTGCTTTCTTTGCATCCTCCACCCCCACATTACTCACAACCACACCGCTTTGATCCGCCAGAAAATTCAATTGATCAATTCCTTTTTCAATATCTGAACTCGTCGGGAAATAAATACTCTGCAAAAAATGAGCATCCGTCATCGTCGATTCACTATCAGATTGGGAAGTTTCAATCTGAGACTGCATCGATCTGATATTCGATGCGATCGTTTCTAATGAAACTAACTGATTACCAAGATATTTCGTCTGATTATGCTTCTTCATCAGAAGTGAAATATCTGGTTTGACATAGCTAATCGCAATGACCAATGTACAAATAACGAACAATGGCATGGAAAGAATTTTCAGGCTCATAACTCTACAATATAAAAATTATTATTTTTGTCCCACCCAAGCCAGAGTAACACCGAATTTCACTACGCCTGGAGAGTTATCGCTCTCTTTCTCTTTCGTAAGACTCGAGAGAAGAATATCGGAAAAACGCGGTGACGTCTTAAAGGACATTACTTGCTGTGCTACTTCTTTGTATCCAAAAGCCTCTCCCTCTATACTGATCGTATTTTTTTCAAAATCATAATCAAAACTCGTCAAACGATTCCCTGGCAGCACCGTTTCTTCTATTGCCACTAACACAGTTTTTGGATATACCTGATTCGTTTTCTCTTGATTGAGAATGCTTAAACGAGCATCAATGTCAGCAATATCACTCACTGCCGGTCCTTCAAATTCTAATTTCTGTTGTTCTATTTGATGCTTTAACGTTGCGATTTTCTTATCATACGTAAACAACCCAATACGAACCCCTCCCCAAACAACCAATGTGAGAAAAAATGCGCCAAACACTACGAATCGTCCTTTCTCACCACCGCTTTTAGCCTGATATGCTGATTTCTCTGCTATAGACTGCGATAGATTTACTCCTGGCATACACTTCTGTTTTATTTTATGATTTCTCTACTCGATTAATTATACTACACTTTCTTCTGGAACAGAGTTTCAAGTCCTCCTAAAAACCCTTTCCCTTGTTCCTTTGAACGAGTACTATTCTCTGCACCGCCCAACGCCAAGCCAATGGCTACTGCAAATGAAGCATCGGTTTCATGAATCATTACCTGCTGTTTCTCTGTCGCCTCAATTTTTGACCAAGGATGTCCAATGCTCACAGGGAGTTCAAATATTGACGAGAGATATTCGACGATGCCAGCCAATCGAGATGATCCTCCCGAGAGAATAATCTCCGTTACCTTCGATTCAGGATGCTTTTCCTCATGAGAGGCGATGACCCGTTTCGTCTCGGTAATCAATACCTGCAAAGTAGGGAAAACAACTGCGGATTCACGTTGATTCAAGAAGTCCTTTCCGCTCTTTTTCAGTTCTTCTGCTCGAGATCGGGCTACTTCTATAGTATCCGACAAGGTTCTCGTCATATCTTTTCCTCCCGTATCTATATTTCGACTCAATTTGACCATCCCATCATCCGTAAGAATGATGTTCGTCGCGCGAGACCCGATATCAATAAGAATTTTCGCGCCTGACCCGGGACTTTTTTCCAGCAAAGCTCGTACTATTGCAAACGTTTCTATCTCCAAAAGACTGGTCTCCAAAGACTCTTTCTGAATATACGACTGATATCGGTTCACTTCTTTTCTCAGAGCGGCCACCAAAAGCACTTCCATTATCACATCACCTTCACTCCCCTTTCGTTTTCCAATAATTTCCCAAGAAAGCGCGACATCATCAAGTGATGCTGTGGGCACATATTTGTGTGCCTCAAATTGTACTGCTTCAGCCATCTGCGACTCATCTAATGGAGGGAACTCAACCAACGTTATCAGCCCCGTATATGCGGGCATTGCAACATATGCTTGATTTGTCTTTGGCTTCATCTTGGCCAACAGGGCATGGAAATACAAACCGACTGCTTCATCATATGTATATGTAGCAGTCTTGAGTTCTTCCTCAAGATGAGAAAAATCAGCAACACCATAATTCACGAGAATCGGTTTGCCACCGACAAGCTCAAGCTCAACCACCTTCAAGGAGGCGGTGCCAAAATCAATACCAAGAAAACGAGGGTTCCCAAAAAAAGGCATGTGTTTCTCTATTTGTATTTCACGAATCCATTTTATCACATTATGCCACGAGATGAAAATACACTCCCCTTATTTTTTCGACCTCTCTCAATTTTGGATACACATAGAATATACTGACTGCACTCCTCTCTCTCTTTTTTTATCGACTGCATATGCAACCCTACTTTATCGCGCCTAGCTGTCAAATTTTGCGCAAGACAATTCGAAAAGTCATAATTCTCTTTCATAAAGCTGTCCTCTCTTCTCTCCATTGACAGGGTCATGACAAAAAAATAGAATACGCCTACCAAAATAGATGTCTTTCTCTACTTTTATCCCACTATGCCAGATACCTCTTTTCTCGAAAAACTCTCTATCCATGCCCGTCACGCTCTCAAAGAATCGCGCGATATTGCTTCTTATGCAAAAAGCAAAACAATTGAGCCGCGGCATCTCCTATTGGCACTTTTCTTGGAAAATGGCAGCCTTGGAAGCTTTTTGCTGGAAAATATCGGCTTTGAAAAAGAACGCCTCGGCAAACTCTGTCTCAAACAAACAAAGGCAGCACGCCTTCCTGCTCGCTTCATTCCTCTACTTTCGGCCACCACGTCGGCCATTCTTCACAATGCGTACCAACTCGCCCACAACCGTTCATTCCCCTATGTCGGTACAGAGCATATCGTTTCGGCACTCATCAACTCAAACACTGAGGATATTCAACTTGCCACAGAAGCCTTTAATATCAATCTATCCAAAGCGGCTGCTTCTCTCGAAAATCACCTCCACTTTGAACACTTTCCTGAACTACCAGGCCTTTTCGAAACATCAGAGAACCTTCTTTCAAGATCATCAGCGAAAAAGAAGTCCAAAACCCCCAGCCTCGATCAGTTTGCCACCAACATACAGGCACAGAATGATTCGAGTATTCTCATCGGGCGGGAGATGGAAATCGATCGTCTCATAACCATTCTCTCGCGCCGCACCAAAAACAATCCACTCCTCCTTGGCGAACCAGGCGTCGGTAAAACAGCCATCATCGCCGAACTTGCTCATCGAATTGAAAAAGGTGCTGTACCTCCATCCCTGCTTGGGAAACGTATTCTCTCGCTTGACCTCGCACTTGTTGTGGCAGGAACCAACTTTCGTGGCGAATTTGAAACCCGACTGAAAGACATCATGACAGAAACAAAGGCTCACACTGATATCATCCTTTTTATTGATGAAATCCATACCCTAGTCGGCGCCGGTAATGCAAATGGGAGTCTTGATGCTGCTAACATTCTCAAACCAGCACTCGCACGGGGAGAAATCCGCTGTATTGGAGCCACTACCTTTACTGAATACAAAAAATATATCGAAAAAGACACCGCTCTTGAACGACGATTCCAGCCACTGCTAATTCGAGAACCAACCGCTGAAGAAACACTGGATATTCTCGAAGCTTCAAAATCTCTCTATGAAAATCACCATCATGTCGTGCTTTCTTCAAAAATCGTCGCTCTCATGGTCGATTTAGCTTCCCGATCAGTACCGGATCGATTCTTCCCAGACAAAGCCTTTGACATTCTCGACGAAGCGGCTGCTCGAGCCTCAACTACTTCAAAAAACCATCTGAGACAAGAAACCGCGTTATCACTTCTTTCACAGCAGTATCAAAATACCAGCCTCACTAAAGAACGCTTCGTAAAAGAAGGAAAATTCGATGAGGCTTTCACATGGCACAAAGAAGAACAGGAACTCAAGGAACGTATCCGAACTATTACAGAGACAATCAGACAACATCCGGCAACGTCCGTATCTGTCACTGAAACACATGTTTTCATGGCTGTTTCACGCATGACTGGTATTCCGCTTGAGAAACTCTCTCTCCAGGCTCCGCACCGGAAGTTGACCTCACTCAAGCGAACACTCTCCAAAGAACTCATCGGCCAGTCCGATGTGGCGAAGTCCATCACACGCGCCCTTACTCGTGCACTCTCTGGCATTCATTTCCCCGGGCGACCTATCGGATCTTTTCTCCTCCTTGGTCCTACTGGAGTTGGCAAAACACATCTCGCCAAAATACTCGCCCGAGAATACTTTGGAAACGAACAAAGTCTCATCCGTATCGACATGAGTGAATTCATGGAAAAACACAGTGTCGCCCAGATGATTGGTTCTCCTGCTGGTTATGTCGGCTATGGTGATGGAGGGAGGCTTACCGAACGCGTTCGACGCAATCCATCTTCCGTCGTCCTCTTTGATGAGATCGAAAAAGCACATCCAGATGTTCTCAATATACTCCTCCAGATTCTCGATGAGGGTGTCCTTACCGATGCCGAAGGTCGACAGGTCAGCTTTAAAAATACGCTTATCTTGATTACTTCCAATATTGGTACCGCTGCCTTTACCGCAACTTCTGCCATCGGATTCAAAAAATATCTCAGCACAGAAGATATAACGACACAATTCGAAAGTATCCAGCATACCGTACTCACTGACCTCAAAAAGGCGATCCGACCAGAGCTTCTGGCGCGCATCGGAGAAACGCTAGTGTTTCGACCACTCGATCAAAGCGCTCTCGAGACTATTTCGCACCTCGAACTTAACGCTCTCAAGAAGCGACTCGAAAAAAAGGGAATCCTCCTCACCTTTACCAAGGATATTATCCGGTTTCTTGCCCAAAAAAGCTTCTCTCCCCAACATGGAGCTCGTCTTATCCGAAAGAATATCGAGATACTCGTTGAATATCCTCTTGCGGAGACACTCATCAAACATCAAGCTGAGCATGTCGATCTGGTACTCCATCATAATACTATCGTGTGTCGCCCACACTAAAAATTGCCTCATCTTCTCTTCTTCGACACGTTTATACCGCGGGACGGTATGTCCTTGATATTTTTTTTCCGCTCTCTTGCTTAGGCTGCACACAAAGCGACACCCTCCTCTGTCAGAATTGTTGCAAAAAAATCAGACCCCGATACGAACAATCCTGTCCCTATTGTCGTAAACACCTCACTCCGCACGGTGAGACATGCTTCGACTGTTCTTCCAAAAATGATCTCGATGGCGTCTTTGTCGCCTATGATTATAACCAGCCCCTCGTCGACACTGCCCTCCACGCTTTTAAGTACCAATCCCTTGAATCACTTGCTCACCCGCTTTCAAAACTCTTCGTCCAAGCGGTGATCTCATCTGGATTACCTCTTCCTGATTGCGTATTCCCCGTTCCGCTTCATCCCTGGAGACTGCGTTATCGTGGCTTCAATCAATCTGAACTCCTTGGGCATGCTCTTGCCACAACTCTTTTACCTGGGACCGCAGTTCCCTTTGACACTCAAAGTCTCGTTCGCCACCGCTTCACTCTTCCGCAACAAAAAATGCCCAATGTAGAATCAAGAAAACACAATATCAAAAACGCCTTCTCTCTCAGCAAGCAAAGTACATCTTCTTTACGAGGAAAATCTGTTTGGATTATCGATGATATCACCACTACTGCCAGCACGCTTGACGCCTGTGCACGCGTCCTGAAACAGGCCGGCGTTCACAAGGTATTTGGTGTTGTCTTCGCTCAAAATACTTTCGTTGCACATTCAAAAAGAGCGGTTAAACCCTCTTCTCAAATACAGTAACACCAGTCTCCACGAAGATTACTACAGAAAAAACTGGGTGACTTGTCGGATGATAATCAATGACGCCAGGGCGAGTGCAATACCGATAATCGCCGAGGTAGCCATTTTCTTGGCCGATTTCGCCTTATCATCCGCTCCAGCTGAACCCATATAAGCCAAGCCACTCACAACCAGCATAATCGTTCCAAGTATACCGACAATCGAAAGGAGGAATTTCAAAATATTGAGCGCCACGCTTACCAAGGCTGGTCCAGCACTCGGAGCAGCTACTCCGAAAATACCATAAATTTCTTTGAGAAAAGTTGGCACGGCCAGGGCAAGCGCAAAACCGATCAGGGAGGCAGTCATAGCAGACTTCCCTTGTTTGATGTTATTCTCATTGGCTCCACCAGCCATATAAATGAGCGCCCCGATAACAAAGCAGACCAGAGCGAGAGTCGCAACAATACCCTGTAGCCATGGGAGTACCCCTCCTGAAAGAAGGGCTTCCACCGTACCAAATGCGACCGGATTATTGATTGCCACGGTCACCGTTCCGCCTGCACCACCCCCTGCTCCCGCACCGCTACCAGCCGCCGCTCCCGCGCAACAGGATTGACCGGCCCCACACCCCGCGGGAGCAGGAATCAAATCAGCAGGATCGGCGCATCCGGCCAAACAAGAACCAGAACGGCCGCCACCAGAACACGATACCGCGTGTGCCATATGCGCAGTACACAATACGAGCACCATCATCAGCAACAAACTCATGCGATATATTCGGTACATCATACATCATTCAAACTCCCTTAAAAAATCTTTTTTAAAACAAACAAAGAATGATTATTACTCAAAAAAAACTACCACGAAAACCATCCTTTCACTCTTTTCCATACCCGTGCAGAAGTGGCTCTGAGGGATACGTTCTGGGAAGCCAGCTGTCCATCATGCGCCACCCGCGGTTCATTCTCCTCTAACAAATTCCGATAGGCCTGCAATTGACTCTGAATTCGTATTCTTTCGCCTTGGTCTTGTAGAGTTTTCAGTTGTTCTTCGCGCGTCTGGATTTCAAAACGTAAAGCCTGGCTGCTCAACGGAAGATTTTGATGGGGTGCTAATGGTTGTTCTTGGGAAGCCACCCGCGGTTCATGAACAACTGGCTGTTCTCCTTGGATATTTCCCCGTTCTATTTTAGCAAGACGCACCTTTGCACGTAAACGAGCTCCTGCCTCACGTATCTCAGGACTGACTGTTGGGAAACCCGCTCTGATATCTTCATCACTCAGCTGAGAAATGTCCACTCTTGGTCGTATCATTTTGCTGTCATTCGCCGCCACCCTCTTGCTCTCATCAACGACAACACTTCGCGCATCTAAAACGCCTGCTGCTTTCTTTTCTTCACGAGACGCTACATTCAATGACGTATTTCTTTCAAACATACAAAAAGACTGACCTCTTTCTTCAAAAAATTATTCCTCGGGAGATTCTTCACAAAAACCACCCCCCCACCATAACCCAGTTATGTCTCACTTACATTATAACATATCTCTAGACAGCTCGCTCTCCATAATCACCTAAACAACGGGCTTTTTTTCTGAGTATCGAGAAAAACCAATCCAGAATAACAGAAGAGCTATACCAATATGCAGCCAATAATCTGAAGTATTCAATACGAAAAGCCCGCATACGAAACGGGCTGGTGAAAAAAACCCAATAACCGAAACAACAAGGTAAATCATTCCAAAAGAACGCGCGTAGAAACGAGTCACCCTCTCTCCCAACATCACTGCCGCAAAGGCGAGGAGCCCAGACAGTATATGGATGATATTATGCAGCGGATCAATATCAAAAAACTCAGGGCGTGATCCGCAAGTAAAACCAAACAAACCAACCCCGATGAAACCAAAACCGAGAGCTAAAAGCAGCATTTTTTGCATAGATGTATTACCATGATTGGATGTTGATCCAAGTATACACCATTTGTACAGGATATTTCAGTATGAATCTCATTTTCAACTCTCAGTATCTCTCTCAAATCCCATATCGAGGGAAAACGAGAATATTTCGAGATGGAAACCTGGAAAGGTGCGGAAAGCTATCGAGATACCCTGACAAGCTTTGAGAGGTTTACAGCTAAATATTCTTGTTTTCACCGATAAGCATTCTTTTTTGCTTTCCTTGGGCGGTGAGATTTGAAAGAGAGATACTAAAAAACAAAAAGACCCGAACATTACTGCGCGGGTCTTTTCGTACGCCGTGACGAAAACTAGTTTCGTGGGCGATCTTCGAGTGGGCGAGCTTCGTTGACAGTCAATGTGCGACCATCAAGCTCTTTGCCGTTCCACATATCAATGGCGCGCTGCCCTTCTTCTGGGGATCCCATTTCGACAAACCCAAATCCACGAGAGCGACCAGTCATACGATCAGTGATGATTTTCGCGGACACGACCGAACCGGCCTGCGCGAAAGCTTCAGCGAGCGAATCTTCAGTCGAACGATATGAAATACCGCCGACATACAACTTTGTTGACATACTTTGTTGCTTCGAACTGATTACACCGTAAGACGACCTTCCTTCTTGGCACTTGACTAGGAGAAGCAACAACTTCACCACCGAGAGACGCTTGCGAACGCTATCCCACCCTCTACTGCGGGACTCGAAAGAAAACTTACTTACCCCTATGTTAGCACATTTCACGACAAAATGCAAGAGTTGTAATAAGTCTATTCTGAGAAGATCCGACTAAGCCCGGAGGCCTTTGCCGGTGTAAAAAAGCCACCAGGTAGCAGTAAAGGCCATGACCACAAACGTGGATAGTATACCGAAAGCCAACCGCATATCAGTATCAGCCACGCCAAGTATCCCGTAGCGGAAGCCCCCGATGATATACACCATTGGATTCCAGAGTGAGACGGCTTGCCAGAATTCCGGCAACAGCTTCACGGAATAGAACACTCCCCCTAAATAAGTGAGTGGGGTCAGAACAAAATTAGGGATGATAAAGACTCCATCAAAATTTTTAGCGAACACCGCGTTGATAAGTCCAAACAGCGAGAAGAGAAGGGCTGCGAGGAATGCGAACAACAGTACCGATGGCCAATGTGCAAAATGAATACGCGTGAAAAAAAGTGCCACCCCAAGCACCAGTGAGCCCGTCAGGAGGCCTCGTACTACCCCGCCAGTAATATAGCCGGCGATGACAACCCAGTATGGCGTCGGCGACACGAGTATTTCTTCAATGGTCTTCTGAAACTTCGCGAAATAGAAAGAAGATACGGTATGCATGAAAGCGTTCATCACGACTGACATCATGACCAGTCCTGGGACAATAAACTGCATATAGGTAAACCCATCAATATTCGCTACTTGTGAACCAATAAATTTTCCAAACACCACGAAATAGAGCGTCATCGTCACTACTGGAGGGAGAAGGGTCTGCGTCCATACTCGCAACATGCGCTTGACTTCCTTGTAAACGATAGTCTGATAGGCAATAAGATTCCTTTGAAAATTCATATTCTGAAAAGTTGTTTTTGATTTATACGTCTTTCTTCTGGGTCATACGAAGAAAATACTCTTCCAAACGATTTGATGTGTTTCGTAAGGAAAGCACCTCGAGACCAGCACCCGAGAGGCGTTGTATCGCCTGAGAGAGAGAATTTTGCTTATTCACTGTTACCTCGAGAGATCGCTCTGTCACCCGAGGATGAAATGGGGCTAAGTCTAGCAGCGTTTCCTTGGCTGGAGTCTGACTTAAGTCGAGCGTCACTGACTCATCCTCCATACTCGCCAGGAGATCTTTAATCAGACCTGATGACACGATTTTTCCCTGATTGATAAGAGCCATGTGACGACAAAGCTCCTCTGCCTCTTCGAGATAATGAGTCGTAAGCAGGATAGTCACGCCTTTATCACGGTTGAGTTCACGAAGAAAATCCCACATCCCTCGTCGCAATTCGATATCCACCCCAGCGGTTGGTTCATCTAAAATAAGAAATTTGGGATTATGCACCAGCCCGCGAACAATCATCAAACGACGTTTCATACCACCAGACAGTTCACGTGCCTGGACATCCCTTTTTTCCCAGAGACCCAGCTGCGTGAGATATTTCTTGGCATTCGGATATGCCTGACGTCGGGAGATTCCATAATACCCGGCCTGATCGAGCACGATATCGATCACTTTCTCGAAAATCCCGAAATTAAATTCCTGAGGAACCACTCCTATCTGGAGTTTTGCCTGTGCAGCGTCCTGGTCAATTGAAACACCGTGCACCAGAAGCTCTCCGGATGTTTTATTCACCAATCCTGAAAGGATATTAATCAGTGTCGTCTTTCCAGCACCGTTCGGACCAAGCAGCGCAAAAAAATCACCCTCTTCCAGAGAAAGACTGACTCCCTTGAGCGCCTCAACGCCTCCCGCGTACGTCTTCCGTACATTTTTGACTTCGAGTGCTTTCATCGTTACTTAATCGTTATACATCGAAAGTGAGCCCATATAATCCGCCTTTCCGATATTCACCCCCGCCTGGCGCAGAATAGCGTACGCCGTTACCACATGGAAAAAGAAATTCGGCACGCCATACTCAGGAAGAAACTCCCCTCCGAGAAAATGTTTCTCTGGGAAATACAG
>JAUPUC010000091.1 GCA_030917745.1 Patescibacteria group bacterium
CGAAAACTGGCCACAAAACGCCTGATCCATGGAATTTGACTGACGGAGTGATGGCTATGGCCTTGAAATTGAAAAAGGCAGGAGCTACTTCAGGGAGCACCTCGACTATTCGAAGCGCATCAATACAGTATTTAGGCACTTTTAGTCCGGGGTATTATAATGGAATTGTCTACTGGTCGAAGAATTATAAACTTCTTTTCAAGTAGATGTCACGAGACAATAGGAAGAGTATCGGGAGAAATGAATAAAAAATGTGAATATAGCATATACTGAAAAGGCGTAGTTTGGTGGGATTCGTTTAGGGAAAAATAAGATGCTTATGGATGAAGAAGAACAACTCTTGCAGAAAAAAACCATCTGTATCATAGATGATGATCCGGATATTTTGACTATGTATCGCTTGCGATTTGAACAAGACGGGTATTTTGTTTTGGTAGCAGTGAATGGTGAAACAGGACTGACTCTGGTTCGATCTGCCCATCCTGATGTGATTATTTTGGATATTCATATGCCGCAGATGGATGGCATCAGCGTTTTGAGTGAGCTGAATCGTGACCCGGAGTTAGCACAGATACCAGTGATTATTCTGAGTAATAATAATTCCGATCAGATGTTTCAAAAAATAAGCGATCTGGGGACAGCTCGTTATTATATTGTCAAAACCCTGACAACACCACAGAAAGTAGTGGATATTGTGACAGAGGTGCTGGCAAATGATTCAAAAGGAGAGGAGTAACTTGCCTGACAGAGTATTATGACAGATGTATTTGGGAAACGGATGGTATGCATCGTAGATGATGATGCAAATATCCAGGAAATATACCGTATCAAGTTTGAGAGTGAGGGATTTGAGACGGTTGCCGCAATGAATGGAGAGGATGGGCTCGCCCTTATTAGGAGTCGACATCCAGATATTGTTCTTCTCGATCTCCAGATGCCGGTGAAGGATGGGATTGAGGTTTTGGAAGCACTCAAAAGTGACCCGGCGCTTTCAAAAATTCCCGTTGTGGTGTTGAGTAATCAGGATAATCAGGAATCATTTAAGCGCATTGGTGAATTAGATGCGACCCGTTTCTATCTAGTGAAATCACTGACAACTCCACAGAAAGCGGTTGACGTCGTGCGAGAAGTTCTCCATTGAATGAGATAAAATGTGCATGAAGAGGCTATGATAAGCCTCTTTTTTCTTGTGCAAAAGAGAGAAGTACGCTAGAGTATCCTTGTATGTTTTTGAGAGATTGGGTGAATGAGTAAGTTTGTGGAATAAGATGAATTGGACACCTATGAATCGAAATTATCAGCCAGCCATCATTGAGAAGAAATGGCAAAAAGTATGGGAAGAGACAGGCGTGTATCGGCAGTATACTCGCAAGAAGAAATTCTATGTTTTGGATATGTTCCCGTATCCTTCGGGAGCAGGATTACATGTTGGACATCCTCGTGGATATATCGCGACAGATGTCGTCGCGCGTTTTAGACAGCTGCAAGGATATGGAGTGCTTCATCCAATGGGGTGGGATGCTTTTGGTTTACCGGCTGAGCAGTATGCTCTGAAGAATAAACTCCATCCGAGTATTTCGGTGAAAAAAAATATTGTTACTTTCAAAAAACAATTAGCGAAAATCGGGTTTACGTATGATTGGGATCGAGAAATTAATACAACAGATCCGGAGTATTATCGGTGGACGCAGTGGATATTCTTACAACTGTGGAAAAAAGGTTTGGCATATGAATCTTTCGACCCGATTAATTGGTGTCCATCTTGTAAAACTGGTCTAGCCAATGAAGATCTTGAACAAGGAAAGTGTGAACGCTGTGGGTCAGTCGTGGAGAAGAAACCGATGCGGCAGTGGGTGCTCGCTATGACCAAATATGCGGACCGACTTTTGAAGGATCTGGATAGCATCGAACTTGAGTGGAGTGAATCTATTAAGGATCAGCAGCGCAACTGGATTGGTCGGAGTGAAGGTGCCGAAATTACTTTTCCGATTACAGGAACTGAGAGTGAGCTTCGGGTTTTCACGACGCGAGTCGATACTATTTTTGGTTGTACATACGTGGTTGTCGCGCCGGAGCATCCGATGATCAATGAATTAGCTACGAATATTACGAATATTCAGGATGTTAGGGGGTATGTGAAACGCGCAGCGAGTAAGTCTGATCTCGAACGTACGGAGCTTGCCAAAGAAAAGACGGGAATCAAAATTGAAGGTATTGAGGCGGTAAATCCGTTCAATGGGGAGAAAGTCCCAATGTATGTCGCTGATTATGTACTCGGGAGCTACGGTACCGGAGCAGTGATGGCGGTTCCGGCTCACGACGAACGAGATGCGGCGTTTGCCAGTCAGTATGACCTGCCGATACGGAGCGTGGTCGCACCATATATTACATTGACTGGAGCATGTGCTCCACTTGAGGAAAAGGAGACGACACGGAAAAATTGCGCCACAGCATTTATCAAACATCCTACGGAGCGGGAATATCTTTTACTCAAGTGGCCTGATGGGCACTCGGTCGGATTCGTGGGGG
>JAUPUC010000103.1 GCA_030917745.1 Patescibacteria group bacterium
TGTACGTACAACAATACGATTATTTCCTTGACTGATATCAATGGCAATGTACTTGGATGGTCAAGTTCTGGACATATGGGTTTTAAGGGGGCAAAAAAATCAACTCCATACGCAGCGACTCAGGTGGTTGCTGACGTGACTGAAAAAGTGAAAAAATTCGGTTTGCAAGAAGTAGAGGTATTCGTAAATGGTGTCGGCAATGGTCGTGAAGCTGCGATTCGCGCATTGGCAAACAACGGCTTCTCTATTTTGGGGATTAAGGACACGACCTCGGTTCCGCATGGGGGATGTCGCCCTCGTCGCCCTCGTCGTATTTAATTTAAGAAACGAAGCACTGGCTGAAGAGAGAGAATGATAAAGTCAGTGGAGAGTATAGTCAGCAATTAAGTCAGTGAAGTGAAATTATGGCCAAGATTGATTCCAAATGTAAACTCTGCCGTCGCGCTGGAGAAAAACTCTTTCTCAAGGGGGATCGTTGTGTTTCTCAGAAGTGCGCTATGGTGCGTCGTCCAAATACTCCTGGTGTACACGGAGGTACTCCATCACGCAATCAGAGTGAGTTTGGTAAGCAGTTAGCCATGAAGCAGAAGATTAAGCGCATCTACGGCGTATTGGAAAAGCAGTTCCGTTGTCACTATGCTGAAGTGAAGCGTCAGAAGGGTGTGACGGGAGATCTCCTCCTGTCCCGTCTTGAGCGGCGTATGGACAATGTAGTGTATCGGCTTGGCTTTGCTCCTTCGCGGGTGACCGGACGTCAGCTGGTCTCACACAAGATGTTTACCGTCAATGGCAAGCGAGTCAATGTCCCTTCTTTTGAACTGCACGTGGGTGACGTTATTCGTCTGAAGGATACAAAGCGTGAGAAAACCTATACGAAGAATCGTATTGAAATTTTGAAAGAGAAGAAAGATATTCCAGTATGGCTTGATTTGAATAGCGAAAAGCTTGAAGGCACGATAGTAAGTCTTCCGGCGCGGGGCGACATCGGAGTGACCGTTGATCCTCAGATGGTCGTTGAGTACTACTCGAAATAATTTTATTACCGCTAAAAAAAGTTTTTAACTACATTATTTATGATCGCTATCCCACAAAAGCCAGAGTATATCTCACTTGGTGAAAACCATGGCAAATTTGAGATTCTCGGGTGCTATCCTGGTTATGGAACGACTTTGGGTAATGCACTCCGAAGAGTGTTGCTTTCCTCGCTTGAAGGGGCAGCTATTCGTTCGGTGAAAATTACGGGCGTGACACATGAATTCACCACTATTCCTGGTGTTATGGAGGATGTGGTTCAGATTCTTCTTCACTTGAAGCAGATTCGTTTCCGATTGCATGGAGATGAACCAGTCAAGATTGGTTTGAAAGTGAAGGGTGAGCGAGTCGTGACCGCCAAAGATTTCAAAGTCACTTCAGATGTCGAGATTGTTGATGGTGATCAAGTGATTGCTACGATTAGTGACAAGAAGACGGAATTGGAAATGGAAATCGAAATTGATCGTGGGGTTGGGTATGTCTCAGTCGAGGCACGTGATCGTGAAGAACGTGAAATAGGTGTTATCGCGGTTGATTCAATCTATTCACCGGTCAAGCGTGTGAATTATGAGGTTGAAAACATGCGTGTCGGGAAGCGGACTGATTATGACAAAATCACACTGGAAATTCTGACTGATGGGAGTATTGCTCCGGAAGAGGCTTTTGCAAAGAGTGTGACTATCCTGATGGATCAGTTCACCGCTCTGTCTGATTTGAGAGTTGATGAAGAGGCAGAAATCGTTGCAGAAGAGGTGGTGACTGAGGAAGTGACCCCAGCTGTGGTAGAAGAAGAGGCCGCCCCAAAGGCAGAGAAGAAATCAAAGAAGAAGGCAGAGTAAGTTAAATAGGGTCGTGATTTGATCAGATGGAAGTATGCATCACAGGAATAAAGGTCGCATTTTAGGTCGTGAACGCAATCAGCGGAAAGCTCTGATTAAGGGCTTGCTCGCCAGCTTGATACTGCACGGTCGAATCATGACGACAGAAGCCAAGGCAAAAGAAACGAAGAACTTTATTGATCAATTGGTGAATAAGGCAAAGAAGGCGAAGCAAGATGACGGGAGACAGTTGTCCATGGTTCGTATGGTTCGGGAGCGTCTTCCTAAGGATGCTGCGGACAAGATGCTTTCTGAGGATTTTGTAAGCCGTTTTTCTGGAAGAGAGAGTGGGTACACGCGTGTTATTAAAGTAGAGGCTCGCAAAGGCGATGGTGCGCGGAGAGCAATTATCGAATTTGTTTCATAGAATCCTCTGTTAAATGAGAAGTAATGGTTATGGCAACAACGAAGAAACAATCAGTGAGTCGGGTGTATCATCAGTTTGATGCCCAAGGGAAAGTACTCGGCCGTTTGGCGGTTGAGGTGGCGTTTGTGCTTTCTGGGAAAAAGAAAGTGGGATATGCACCACACATCGACGGCGGTGACTGTGTTGTCATTATCAATACCGATGGTTTGGTTGTGACTGGGAATAAGCGAGCCGACAAAATATACCACCATTTCAGTGGATATCCGAGCGGTATCAAGTCCATCGCATTTCAGGACCAGATGAAGAAAGATTCACGGAAGATTTTTTGGCAGGCAGTGTATGGAATGCTCCCGAAGAACAAACTACGAGATCGGATGTTGACCCGATTAAATCTCTACAAGAACGCTGAGCACACACACAAAACTATTCACGTACAACACGATTAATAATATCTTTTCTTGATTCATAGTAGACAGCTGTATGGCAACAAAGACCGTCAAAACGAAGGAAGTAGCAGAGCGATATATCGCAGCCGTAGGGCGTCGCAAGACGGCCGTAGCTCAGGTGCGTATTACCCCGATTGCTGATGAGAAGGACATGACTCTCGTCGTGAATGGCCGTGACGCCAAAGAGTATTTTGCTTTGGCAGCATACATGACCAATGCCTTTTCCCCACTACAAGTAGCCGGTATGAATGGAAAATTCAGCGTGTCAGTCTTGGCTCAGGGCGGAGGTGTCCATGGCCAATCTGATGCGACCAAGCTTGGTGTGGCTCGCGCTCTGATTAAATTTGATATCAATCTCCGAGCTATCCTGAAGGC
>JAUPUC010000014.1 GCA_030917745.1 Patescibacteria group bacterium
GCTGGACCAGCCGATAGTCATACTGCATCCTTCCCGATTCGAGACGCGAGATCGAAAGCAGATTCTCGACGAGTTCGATGAGACGACTGTTGGCCGCATATACCTTGTTCACCACGTCCTGAATCTGATTGTCGATCTTCCCGTAGCTCCCCTCGAGAATGAGTGACGTATACCCCTTGATCGCCGTCAACGGCGTCCGGAGCTGATGCGACGCGATCGAAATGAATTCCGATTTGGCATTATCCAAGCGCTTCAGCTCTTGATTGGCTGTTGCGAGCCGGTCGGACATCATCTGCAGTTCTTCCTTTCGCTCTACCTCCTTCTTGACGGATTTCACTAGAAACCAACCGGCACCGGTCGTAATAAGTAAAGTAATCAGGGTTAAGAGGCGATTCACCTCACTTCTGGCAAAAAACAGCATCGAACTAATGAGAATAAACTGCGTAATCGTCAGTGCCTGCACACCGAGAAGCTTGATATCAAAAGCCTGGTATCGCACGATAAGATATACAAGAAACCCAAGGAATACTGGCATCCCAAACAAACCATATTGCGTAACTTCAAAATTCTGTGTCAAACTCCCGATAAACTCAGACCAGGAAAATAAGAGGAGGAATGCCAGTACACCGAACCCAAGCCCTCCAACTTTTTTCTTCAGTTCCGCAGTCATCGCAACTCGATATCTAGAAACAATCAAAATAAATACCCAAAAAATCGATATCGCCCCGATAAGATAACGATATCCAAGAAAATACTGCCCCTCAATCACCTGACAATTGATATCATCAAAAGCCACCAGGTTGAAGGCAGTAGGCGTAAGAAAAAGCAGCGGGAAGAGCATGAGTAAGAGAAAATTCGTCACATGCGGAGATGGCCTACTGCCATCAAGAGTCACATAGACAAAATAAATACTGAGTATGTGCAGCATGGCGTAGAGCAAGCCAAGAAATGCCCACAGGAACATAATCAAAGTACTATCATACAAAAACCATATGATACCTTCGGTCACCACCCATGCCGAAAAAATTAATGAAATAAGAAAGAGTGCTCTCCCTGATTCATGACTTTTTTGATTCTTAGTCTTCCAAAAAACAAAAAATCCAAAAAACAAAACTACAATTGCTGGTGGTATATGAGAATAATATAACAATGATGGTATTTCTACATAACAACTTTGGAGATTTGTAATCAGGTTGTATTCCATGTCATATGAAACTTACCGAATTAACTCATTGCAAAGCTTCAAAACCACAAGACCTCCGAGACACCTGGAGGCACACCTTGCCGTCATCTTCAAAAACCCAATGTATACCACCAGAACTCTGAAATTCAATCTGGGCTCTTTTAATTCTACCATTGAAATGAGAAATAGCCAGATATGCAGACAAAGACCCTGTTCCGCAAGAAAGGGTTTCGCCGAATACGCCACGTTCATATGTCCTAATTCGATACTTTCTGTCGCCGATTTTTTGGATGATATCGACATTAATCCCATTTGAATATCGGCTCTGCATACTCCCGCCAACCCCCAAAAGGTCAAACTCTTCAAGCCCGCTGGATATCAAGTACACTAAATGCGGCTCTCCTGCTTGAATGAACATCCATCCTTCATCCGCTAATGGTTCCACCGACAGACATTCTGCAGTCATAGAAGTTGACATCGTCTTTGCGTCACTCGCGACCGCTACCATTCCCCCTTTCGTTTCAATTGAACCGCGATCTATGTTCAAAAGATGCGCAATTAAAAGCATGCCATTTCCACACGAATTGGATTCGGAGCCATCCTGCTCAAAAATTTCCATACGGATATCTGCATAATCTGAAAATTCTATGAAAAGGACTGAATCAACATGATACCGTGGTATCTGATTCAGCGAAAAGTATCTCTTGGATTTTTTATCTATAACAAAACCTCGGCAATCCACGATTAAAAAACGATTTTCACAACATTGCCCCTTATATATCTTTGCGCCATCAAAAAACATACCTCCGTATCACTGACACTTAAATCCAGCCCCACTTTTTCAAAAGGACTTCATCTTTCCGGATAAAGCGCGATCCTATATCCGTTCGGTAGAACATCTTCGGAATCGTAATCTTTTCAACCAAACCGTACACGCGTTCCCTTGCCTGCTGTACCGTTGATCCCATTCCCGTGACATACAAGACATACCCAAGATCACCTGCCGTAAAATAGGTATCCTTCCCATAATTTTTACGCACCGACACGCCCTCAAAATGCAAATGGGAAAAATCCTCCGCGGTCATCTCTTTTGAAAAGAAAATACTAGCTCCCTTATTTATAATCTTCAAATCTGAAGTCCTGTAAGGAAAAGGCGGTACCGTTACAGCAACATTCAGACCATACCCTCGCTTGTACTCTAAGTTATAATTTTCACCCTTCGCCAATGCCATTAAAAACTCGCTCCAGGGGGAGGTCTGTATTTCACTCTGCGTCTCAACTGTAGACGACCCAAACCGAGAGGTGATCTCAAGAGGATACACGACATCCGTTCCTTCTACAATACAATTAACATCAATATATCCCTTATACCCACTCTCCTGTAATTTATTTTTCAGACCAGCTAAAACCATTTTAAATAGTTTGTTATCATCGTTCTCATCGTACCACATCAAAGTCCCCGTTTCTCCACCAAGCGGACCGATGTCGTCATTACAAAGATGTTTATGTTCGAAATTTATGACCGATGGACCAACCCAGTCATTTCCATTAAAAAAACGTCCAACAGCTATTTCAACCCCCCTTACCCTCCGTTGCAACGAGATATTCCCCGATTTCCCCAGTACGCCTTTATAATTCTCAAGTACACTAATCACATCTGAACCATCCTCAAAACTACCGACGTAATTTAATGCTGTATCATGATCATTCTGTTTCACTACCCATTCTCCCCCGTTTTTTTTCACAAAATTGATAGCCGACTGAATATCAAAATCATGTGTTACGAAATCTGAGCTACCAACGCCAACCTCACGGAGAATATCTTGTCCATATAAACGGTCTAATTCGAATCTGTCTCCTTCTCCGCTTCCACCGACTACCTGATATCCGTCAGATCTCAAAGCATCCTGTACTTCTCCGTACCCGACGTCATCAAAAACGATAAGCCCGTCTTTGCCAACCCACCCTAATTCATCGCGCCATCGATGAACCTTCTGCAGCATCCCATCGAAACAATCCTTGACGCTCTTATCCTGAATATAAATCCTCACATCGCAACCTTCCTTCTGCAAAGAATACGCCAAATCGCCAGAAATTAATTCGCCTGAGATAAATAGGACCTTCATAAGGAATTTTTTTCTGGATAACGAGTCCCCCGTTTGACAAATTGTATTTCCGCATCAGTCAAAAGGAATTGCTCTCTAAAAAAATCTTCAATAAAGACTCTGTCCATACCGTTCTTACATGTATATACATCTACGCTCACAAACTTCCTGCCAGGAAAAGTATGAATACTTATATGGCTTTCCTGAATAACTACAAAACCACTCCAGCCACCAGGATCTTTCCCGTCATTTCCTTTGGCCCAATATACCTCCGGCTCAGAAAGTTTTTTCATATCAAGCCTCACCGGCAATTCATTCAGGCAAAAAAGGACTAACGCTCTATCATTGAGTCGTTCTGGCACGCCGCCATAACCATCTAACATCAAATGTTCTCCAAAATACATACTCCTATGAATATATGATATCCTACCAGCCCGGAAGAGAGTAATTTTAGACAAATCAATCTAGGTAACGAACGCGATCGCGATGACGAGACAGAACGTTGCGAACAACTTTACCCTGACTCCGGATAATTGCTTCCATAAAACCAATTCCACGCCTTGGTTTTGCCGACGTATCACTCGATACGACCAGATGAGTGCGAGGCTGATCAGCATAATGAATACCGGCACGAGCGCCTCGATCATCGCGATGAAAGTCGCCGACGGTGTCAGACTGAGCGCTCGTTGTGAAGTGGTGATAGCTATGAGCGACATGCCTTCCGAAGCGACAAACCAAA
>JAUPUC010000026.1 GCA_030917745.1 Patescibacteria group bacterium
TCGAGCAACACAACCTGGACTTCGTGGGCGTGTATCGAAAGCGGTACTGGCTGTTGTACCAGTGGAGGTTGGCGCAGAACACCGCCTGCCTCTGGTCAGTGGAGACCCTCCAATCGATCAACGGATTTTCTCCTGAGAACTGCGATGGAAATGATCGAAGAACGATTACTGTTCCTGGGTTTGGAGTGGTAACTCGAGCCGGTATGGATGATTTTGATCTCGCGCTAAGGTGTTGGCTGACTCAAGGACGACCACTGCGCTGGGGTATGGTGTGTCGAGCCGATCCGGTGTTGTGGGATGTCGATTTTGTGCCGGATGATCCGCGCTCCACCATGCTACAAGCGAAGATTGCTCGTCAGCCGAGTATTATCGAGGCCTGGGTAGAGCATCATTTCCCAGGAGAGAGGTTTTCGGAAGTCATGGACACTTTTTTTGCGGAGGGACATTCGGAATAAGGAGGATGACAGAAGGACGAGGGGCCGGGGGAATATTTTCCTTCGGCCTCTTTTTTTTATATCTCTTTTCCTTGCCTTAAAACGCTTTTTTCCGTAGTGTGAGAGAGAGGCTCATTTTTTGGCGGAGGTTTTGGAGAGTATTTGCTCCGTGAAATGGAAAAAAACTGTATTATGCATCAGGAACACATTCGAAATTTTTGTATTATCGCGCATATTGACCATGGAAAAAGCACCTTGGCCGATCGTTTGATTGAGCTGACGCACACGGTCGAGAATCGCAAAATGAAGGATCAGGTGCTTGATCAGATGGATCTCGAGCGAGAACGTGGTATTACGATTAAGCTTCAGCCGGTACAAATGCAGTACACCGTGGACGCAGTGAAGTATCAATTGAATCTGGTTGATACGCCCGGACACGTCGATTTTCATTATGAGGTTTCTCGTTCGCTTGCAGCAGTAGAGGGAGCAGTGTTGTTGGTTGATGCGACCAAGGGTGTACAGGCTCAAACGTTGGCGAATCTCTACCTGGCTATCGAGCAAGGACTGACTATTATACCTGTCGTGAATAAAATTGACTTGCCGAATGCGCAGGTGGAGAAGACAAAAAAAGAAATTGTTCATATTTTGGGTTGTCCGGAAGAAGACATCTTGGAAGCGAGCGGAAAAACTGGGCTGGGTGTTCAAGCCGTGCTCGAGCGTGTCATTGAACGGGTACCGGCACCAGGAGGGAGTCGTGAAGGAAAACTGCGCGCTCTTATCTTCGACTCTGTTTATAATGTCTATAAAGGAGTGGTTGCCTGTGTACGAGTGGTAGATGGGAGTGTGAAACGGGACGATATTCTCCACATGTTGGGGACTGGACACGAAAGCGTGACGGTGGAAGTGGGATTTTTTAAGCCGAATCTCGTACCTACACCGGTACTTGAGGCGGGTATGATTGGGTATATCGCGACCGGACTGAAGGAAGTGGCGCACTGTCGTGTGGGTGACACGATTACTTGGAAGCCGAAAGATCGTGAACCTGTTGGTGTCGAGATGCTTCCTGGATACCGAGAAATCAAACCGACTGTTTACGCGAGCTTGTATCCCGTGGATGGTGATGAGTACGGATCGATGCGCGACGCACTTGAGAAGCTCAAACTGAATGACGCTGCTTTTGTCTTTGAGCCAGAATCGAATGAGGCGCTTGGGCGGGGATTTCGTTGCGGGTTTCTCGGGCTTCTCCATCTGGAGATTATTCAGGAACGATTACGTCGTGAGTTCGATATGGAACCAACTATCACCACGCCCTCCGTGGTGTATGAGATTAAGTTGATTGGTCAGGAGGAACGTCTCTCGATGTATTCTCCTTCAAGTCTTCCAGATCCCTCAAATATTGAGATGATTTATGAGCCGTATGTCGACCTATCGATTATTACGCCAAGTGAGTACCTGGGGAATGTCATGAATTTGTCTCAGAAAATCCGAGCGACGTATAAGAATACCGAGTATCTTGATGAGACTCGAGTGTTGCTTTCGTTTGAGGCACCGCTGATGGACGTGATTGTGAATTTTCATGATGAACTCAAGAGCGCGACTCAGGGGTATGCCTCGATGAATTATGAACCCATTGGATATCGAGAGAGTGATGTGGAACGCTTGGATATCTTGGTGGCTGGCGATCGCATTGATGCTTTTTCGCGGATGATACCGAAGCGGCTTCTTCAGGAAGAAGGCAAGCGTATCGCTGAGAAGTTGAAGTTGGTGATTCCCCGACAAAACTTCGCTGTCGCGATTCAAGCTACCGTGGGTGCCAAGGTTATTGCCCGTGAGACGATTTCCGCGTATCGCAAAGATGTGACGGGAGGTCTGTATGGGGGGGATTTTTCGCGAAAGAAAAAACTGCTTGAAAAACAGAAACGAGGAAAAAAGAAGGCCAAGGAGCTAGGGCAAGGGAAGGTGTCTATTCCTGGGGAGGCTTTTCTCGCGATACTGAAAAATTAGGTTTGAGCGTTCTTGGAAAAAAAAGTGAAAAACGGTATACTGGAGAAGTAATTATTGTCACGCAAGTGTATGGCTTTAGAACTTACGGAAGCGAATTTTGATGCAGAGGTGCTCAAAAGTGATAAGCCCGTCTTGGTTGATTTTTGGGCGCCATGGTGTGGCCCATGTCAGATGATGGGTCCAGTCATTGATGAACTGGCGAGCGAGGTCACAAATGCGAAGATTGCTAAACTGAATGTCGATGATAATCCTGGGGTTGCTCAGAAATATGGCATCATGTCTATTCCTGCTTTGAAGATTTTTAAGGGAGGGCAGGTGGTCAAAGAGTTTGTCGGTATTCAAACAAAAGACAAATTGAAAACAGAGCTTGGCGCAGTCTAGGAATTTCCTGTGTGCCTATCTCATAAAAACCAATATGAAAATTCATCGAGAGCAGATCGATCTTGAGAGCAAGACGCAGATTCAATTTATGGACATTACTGATCGGGTCCAGGAGATTATTGATCATTCAGGGATTCGGGAAGGTCAGGTTTTGATTTATGTCCCACATACCACCATGGGCGTGGCTATTAATCATAATGAATCCATGCTTTTGCAGGATTTCATGCGCGTTCTTTACAAGATAGTCCCGGTAGATGATCAGTACACGCATGACTTGTTTGAGTTGAAACGGGACAGTACGTCGGATGGTCGGAGCAATGGCCATTCGCATTGTAAAGCGATTCTTTTGGGGAACAGCGAAACAATCCCGGTAGAAAAAGGAAAAATGCGTCTTACGGAGCGGCAAAATATTTTTGCGGTTGAGTTTGATGGTTCACGCAAACGCGATGTCTTGATACAGGTTATTGGCATCTAACGCACTGCGTGTATGGTACCCCTGGTAGAGACCTTGAAACAAAATAATTACCTGCGTTCAGAAGAATTGGTCTCTGCTTTTGAATCTGTTTCTCGTGCCGAATTTCTTCCTCAGGAGTTCGAAGATGAAGCTGACGCGGATATTCCCTTGCCAATTGGTCATGGTCAAATGGGACCACAGCCGAGTTTGGTGGCGGTCATGTTGGAATTACTCGAAATCAAAGAGGGGCATCGGGTGTTAGTTGTGGGGAGCGGGTCTGGCTGGGTGACTGGACTTATTGCCTATACGGTAGGCCATCAAGGGAAAGTCGTTGCATTTGAAAGAATTGAAGATTTACATCTCTTGGGGCAACGCAATTTGGAGAAATTTGATTTTATTAAGAGTGGACGTGTCGAGTGTTTTTTGGGTGAAGGGCAGGATGAATTTCAGGAAGACACTCCATTTGATCGCATTTTAGTTCTCGCTTCGGTGGATGGTGTGCCGTCGTCCTTTCGGCAACGTCTCGTGCTCTCGGGGAAGATGGTTATGCCTATCCGTAATCATCTGTGTTATTTTGAAAAACGAAGTGAGGATGAGTTGTATAAGGAGGAATTTCCCGGATTCTTTTTTGTACCACTGATTCTGAAGTCGTTTTGACTTGTCTCTTTGAAACGTGTGATTGATGAATAAATAATTTTGACGTATGCGTCTTTTTCTTCTTTCTTTTTTCTTCATACTGACAGTCGGCAGTGTTATCACGCTTGGCTTGCTGGAATTATGGTCTGGTCAGTCTGGATTAGCAGTGTCAGATCAGGTGTTTGAAGTCACATATGGTGAGAATGCATGGGTGGTCGCGACACATCTCGCAGATAAGCGTATTGTGCGTAATCGCTTTGGTTTTCTGTATGCGCTTGCTCGACTAAAAAAACTGGATGGTGGCATGGTAGCGGGTGAGTATCGCCTTTCACCTACTTTGTCATCACGAGAAATCGCGCTACGTATTACGACGGGACAATCACTTTCTCAGGATGTTCGCGTGACATTTCCAGAAGGTTTTACGGCGCTTCAAATAGCGAAACGACTTACGGAAGCTGGTTTCCCTGGTGAAGAGTTTCTGTCTCTTGTGAGTAAGCCAGAAGAAAAGTGGCGCGTGGAGTTTCCTTTTCTTCTTTCTGTCCCATCAGAGAGTGGACTTGAGGGTTTTCTCTTTCCTGATACCTACCGTTTTGATCGACAGGCAGATGCCGAAACTCTGGTGCGAACCTTTCTCGGGACATTTCAGAAAAAAGCCTGGCCGCTTTTGGAGACAGATACCCCCTTGAAGGCTTTTGATGTCCTTATTCTTGCGAGTATTGTTGAAACTGAAGTACGAAGTGATCGTGATCGAGCGATGGTGGCAGATTTGTTTCTGCGTCGACTTGCCATTGGCCAACCACTTCAGAGTGATGCGACAGTGAAGTACATACTTGGATTGAATAAAGTCCAGCATTCTTTTGCGGAAACACGGATTGATTCTCCTTATAATACATATGTGAACAAAGGCTTACCCCCTGGTCCGATTGCAAACCCGGGTCTTTCTGCGATAATGGCGACCTTGCATCCGGTACAAAACGAATATTTTTATTTTTTGAGCAATCCTGAGACGGGTGAAACAATTTTTGCGAAAACTTTTGAGGAACACGTGCAGAATAAATCAGCAAACGGTCTGTAAGAAAATATATGCAGTGGACACACCGTAAAAAGCTCATAGCCTTCCATCTGGTGATTCTTTGCATCCTCTCGGGGACATTTTGGAGATATTTTTCAAATACCGTACAGTTTCCAGAGACTTTTCGTCTGGTGATGACTTTGATATTTGCTTCAGGTGTATTTTCCTGGGTGTTCGTCGGGTTTCTCCTGTGGAATGAAAAGTGGATGAAGGGAATAGGTGTGTTCGTTTTTACTCTACCGATTTTTTTCCAGACAACAGGGTGGCAAGCTTATCTTGGAGGTATGGCAGTGGTCCTGTTTCTGTACCTGGCTGCTCGTATGGTTGAACATGAGCAGAAAGAACGCCTCAAATTTTCTGCAGTACGAACATTGTTAGTAGCAAAACAACTGAGCGTGTTTGCTTTTTCTCTCGCTCTTTCTCTGGGATATTTTACTTATATCCGATCGCTCTCATGGAATGATCTTGAGCCACGTTTTCGTCTTGGACAGGGGGTAATCGAAAAAATACTTGAATGGGGTGGGTATGTTCAACCTGAACTCGGCTCTCTCATTCGGGAGAAAAAAACAGTGGATGAATATCTCCTCTCTTTAAACGAATCATCCTTGCTTTCGAATAATGATGAGACCAAGCAATTTGAGCAATTGAACGATGAAGTAGGGCGTCTTCGGGCTCAGGGAATCAACGTCGAATTTTCTGGTGACGCTCTCTCTTCCGTTCGGGGAGTGGCACAAGAGAATGTGCTGGTAACCGGCCGAAAACAGCTGAGCGAACTCACAGGGAGACCGGTGCAGGGGAATGAACAAATAGGGGCGGTTTTTGCTGAAGTTTTACAAACAAAAGTATCTGCTTTACTTGAGGGGAGTCGTGTGCGTGAGCGTATCCCTGATCACGTATTGCCATTTTTTATTTCCCTATTGTTTTTCCTCACCGTGTGGCCGATAGGACTTCTTCTTTTTCCGGTTTGGGGTGTTGTGGCCGCAGCTTGGATCACTTTGTTCCGTTCTTTTCAATGGATTGTTATTACCAAGCGTACGGTCATACAGGAGCAAGTGGATGATTAATGCTTGACTACACGAGAATGCATGAAGATTAGCACTCGAAAAGACTGATTGCTAATTTTTTTGTTTTCAGGTATGCTGGTTTTTGTAGGTTTTTGAAAAAAATGGAAAAGAATATGGCAAAAGATTACTATGACATTTTGGGCGTCTCGAAAAGTGCCTCACAAGACGAAATCAAGAAGGCATTTCGAAAACTGGCACATAAGTATCATCCCGACAAATCGGGTGGGGATGAGGCGCGTTTTAAGGAAATGAACGAGGCATACGGAACGCTTTCTGACCCAGAGAAAAGAGCACAGTATGATCGCTTCGGGCAAACATTCCAGGGAGGGAATCCTGGCGGCGGATCATCTGCTGGTGGCTGGGACTTCGGTCAGTATGGTGGAAACGGGAACGTAAAATTTGATTTTGGTGAGGGATTTGAGGATATTTTTTCGGGTGTTTTTGGCGGTTCAAGTCAGTCTGGTCGAGCCAAGCGTGGGCAGGATATTCAGGTAGACGTTGAGATTTCATTTGAAGAAATGGTGAGCGGGATACAGAAATCGATTTCACTTCGCAAACTTGCTGCCTGTAGTACTTGTCAGGGGACGGGAGGGAAGCCAGGTACCAAGGAAAATACATGCAAACGGTGTGATGGTCGTGGCCGAGTACAGAAGCAAGTACAGAGTATTTTCGGAGTGATGGCACAGGTCGTGACCTGTGATGCATGTCATGGGAAAGGGAAGATATATACTGAAGCATGTCAGACTTGTCATGGAGTTGGAAGATCTCAACAGTCAGAGACGATTGAGGTAAATATTCCCGCGGGAGTACAAGATGGTCAAGCTATTTCGCTCGGTGGTCGTGGTGCCGCAGGAGAATATGGTGCACAATCTGGCGATTTGTTCGTTGTGTTGCATGTGAGGCCCCACGAAGAATGGAAACGTCGCGGAGATGATGTTCTTTCTTTTCTGGAAATACAGTATCCTCAGGCAGTGCTTGGGGATAAGTTGAGCGTATTGACAGTTGAGGGTCCAGTGACGATGAAGATACCTGCTGGTACGCAAGGAGGTGAAGTATTTCGGATTCGAGGGAAGGGTATTCCACATCTTGGTCGTTATGGACGCGGTGATCACTTGGTGACAGTCAAGTTACTGGTACCCAAGAAATTGTCGCATGATGAGAAGCGGTTGATTGAAAAATTAGCCGAAATAACTCGACAGAAAGAAGGGAACTGAACTTTTTTTCGGAGAGAGCAAGGAAATCGGGAGTAATCCTGATTTTTTTTGGTTTTCGCTTCTTGCACATGGTATACTGAGGAAAACCTCCAGAGTGATTCGATATTATATATATGCTGTATTTCTTATGAGTAATCAGGCACGAAAAATTTTGTTGATAGATGATGATGTTAATATTCGGGGTCTGTATGTGGATGTGTTACGAGAAGAGCATTACGATGTTCGCGAGGCGAATGATGGGTTGGAGGGTTTAGAGATGGCGAATCAGATTGTACCTGATATTATTGTGTCAGGTATTATCATGCCGCGTATGGATGGGTTCCAGCTCGTTGAAGCTTTGCGAAAAAATGTCGCTCTGGCCGATGTTCCGATTGTTTTCCTCTCACATTTGGGGCGCGAAGAGGATGAGATTCGAGCTAAATCTCTCGGTGTAAGAGATTTTATTGTCCAGAGTATCGTCACACCAACAGAGGGGATGAATCGAATCAAAGGTATTCTCGAGAATAAAGAGTATTGCGTGAATATTGATCCGCATAGCTTAGATGCCGAAAGACTCTCACGAGAGCTCGGTATTGACGAAAATTTTAATACGCCGGATGGCGGAAAGTGGGTACTCCGACTCCGACTGAGGAATTTAGAAAAACAGCAGTTTGACGCTGAGTTGATTGCTGAATAGGATTTTTTTGAGTGATATATGGCCGAGTGGAAATTTCGTATACCGGAGCGAAAAACGCTACCGGGGTCTCTCTATTCCGTAGTTGCATTATTGCTGGAACAGCGAGGCTACATACAGGAAGATGAGCGGGTTCGCTTTCTTTCCCCGCAGTATGATCGTGATTTACATGATCCATTTTTGTTTTCTCAAATGGAACGGGTTATTGAACGTATCGGAAATTCTCTCAAACGGAATGAGACAATTGGTATTTTTGGCGATTATGATGCTGACGGTGTCACATCATCAGTGGTCATGCGAGAGGCGATACAAAATCTCGGAGGCCATGTTGTAGTCTATATTCCTCAGAAGGATACCGAGGGTCATGGATTGAATACGCAGGCGCTTGATTTTTTCACCAAAGAGGGCGCTCGACTGATTATGACTCTTGATTGTGGGATGATGAATCATGAAGAGATTGATGAAGCCAATATGCTCGGGCTAGATGTCATCATCATTGATCACCACCATGTGCCTGAAATATTGCCATCCGCATACGCGATTATCAATCCAAAACTCACCGGTGAGACATACCCATTTCGAGAGCTCTGTGGAGCAGGAACAGCCTTTAAAGTCGCGCAGGCACTTTTTCGACGTCTCGCGCCCGAACAGGAGGATCAGGTGAAATGGCTGCTTGATATCGTCGCGACGGGGACGGTCGCGGATGTCATGCCACTGGTGGGGGAGAATAGAGTGTTAGTGACGTACGGTTTGATTGTGCTCTCTCGCACAAGACGGGTTGGATTCCAAGAGATGTTTCGAGTAGGGCGGATGCCTTTTAATGGCGACAAGAAACCATCTGCTCGAGACATTGCTTTTCAGATCGCGCCACGCATAAATGCCGCTTCCCGTATGGCTCACGCCATGTTGGCGCATGATTTATTGATGGAATCAGATGTGGACGTGGCTGGACAACTTGCCGTTGATCTTGAAAATCATAACAATGCTCGTCGGAAACTCAGTACTGAAACGACAGAGCAAGTGAAGACGCTAGTTCTGTCGGAGTATCAGGATAAGAAGTTTATTTTTGCGGTAGGTGAGACATACCCTTTCGGTATCGTTGGGCTTATTGCGGGACGTATTGCTCATACGTACCGTAAGCCTACTTGTGTGCTCTTTCGAGGATCTACTGAAAGTATGGGATCATTTCGGAGTATTCCCGAATTTAATATTATTGAGGCTATCGAAAAGTGTGCTGATTTACTGGTGAAGTTTGGCGGGCATAGTCAGGCCGCTGGCATGACGATTAAGAATGAGAATCTGGATGCGTTTTATGAACGTTTTAGTGCATTGGTGGAGGGCGCTCTTCGCGAAGTGATCACTGAGCCAGAAATATGGATAGACATGGAAATACAGCCCACCGATATTGTTCCACAACTTGTGACGGATATTGCTCGATTTGCTCCCTTTGGTGAAGGAAATACCGAACCAGTATTTTCTCTGTCGGATATGCGAGTGAAACAAGTCCGTTTTGTCGGAAGTGGAAACAAACATATGAAATTCACCCTGGAATCACCAGATGGATTGAGAGTATTTGATGCCATCGGTTTTTCTCTCGGTGAACGATTTTCGTCGATTGTCGAGGGAGATCGGCTTGATATTGCCTTCACTTTGGAGGAGAATGTATGGAATGGGCGTTCGTCCATTCAGCTGAAATTAATCGATATATATCGGAAAGGAGAGTAGGCGTGAAGTTATATCCAGTTGGCCAGGTTGTTTGTGTGAGACTGAAATGTACCAAGCAACGATTTCGATGGTGTCTGGGGGTGATTCTGGACAATCCGGGGTTCGGGCATCGGTCAAATACAAGAGTGGTCTCTGTTCATTGGGAGGAAGATGTCTCGCGGGTCAGCATGGGTACTCCTGAGAGTATCGGATGGTTTGGTTCCGAGCCGCACCTGCATGACCCTGTGCGTCTTTTGATTGCTCGAACTTCCGCCCGGACATTTTTGCAAGCCTTTGCCCATGGTCAGGTACTTTCACAACGTCGACGATATCAGGTCAGGTTATCAAATATTTGTCCGGCTGATCCGCACGTACTTTTTCGAGAGATATTTGAGTGTACGTAAACTGCCCAGAACCTTGGGCAGTTTTCTTTAGGAAAACCTTGAGATATGGTAGAGTAAGATTATGTTTATGGAAAAAATTGTATTGTATACTGATGGTGGCTCGCGAGGAAATCCGGGGCCATCAGCACTTGGGGTGCATATTGAGACGCTTGGTAAAAGCTATGGCGAGTTTTTAGGTGAGAAAACAAACAATGAGGCAGAATACGCGGCGATTGTTTCGGCCCTGAAGAAAGTAAAATCACTTATCGGAAAAGAACGAGCCAAGAAAGCTTCTCTCGAAGTGCGTATGGATAGTGAGTTAGCATGTAAACAGCTAAATCATGAGTATAAAATTGAAAATGCAAAACTGCAGCCACTTTTTCTTGAGGCGTGGAATCTGACTTTGGATTTCGGGGAAGTTATTTTTGTCCACGTACCGAGAGAACAGAATACCTTGGCTGATGCGGAAGCGAATAAAGCGATGGACTTTGTTTTGAAACAGCCAGATCTCCTCAAGAATCTCTAAGTATCTCTCTCAAATTTCATCGAGGGAAAACAAGAATATTTCGAGATGGAAACTTTGAAAAGTGCGGAAGGCTATCAAGATAACCTGACAAGCTTTGAGAGGTTTACAGCCGAAATATTCTCGTTTTCACTGATAAGCAACCTTTTTTGCTTTCCTTGTGCGGTGAGATTTGGGGTAGATACTATAATATAAAAAATATGTTTGGAGGAAAAAAGAAAGTTATTGGCGTGCTGATCTTAGTGGCGGGTATCTGCGGGGTATGGTACTGGTGGCATTCGCGACCGCCAAAAGCACTGTGGGTGAGTGAGGCAGTGGTGCGTGGCGATGTACTTGAAACAGTATCCGTAGTGGGTAAGCTTGAGCCAAATGAATATGCAGATCTCTCCTTTCTGACTCTTGGAACGGTTAATAAGATACTTGTTGAGCAGGGCGGGGTGGTACGGCAGGGAGATGTGTTAGCAGCGCTTGATACTGCTGTTTTGCAATCAGAAATAAGGAAGGCACGCGTGGCGCTTTCGATAGCAGAAGAGAATGAGAGGTTAGCTCGTCGGAGCTGGGATGATTTAAAGCCGGAAGAACAATCAGTCAAAAAATTGACCACGAAGCAGGCTCGAGAAAATATCCAAGCGATTCGAGTAGAAACAGAGAAAAGCAGCTTGGTGGCTCCTATTGATGGGACGCTTTCGAAGTTAGATTTACGAGTCGGCGAAACGGTTACTGCCGGCAGGGTAATCGGGAGGGTTTCCGGAACACAAAGTTTTGTTTTGAAGGCTGATGTTCCTGAAGCAGATATTGCCAAAATAACACTTGGGAAATCGGCAGAAGTGACTTTTGACGCGTTGTCTTCTGATGAGAAATTCAGAGCGACCGTTATTTCTATCGAGCCTTCCTCGACAGTGATTCAGGATGTTATTTATTATACGGTTACTTTTGATCTGCCAGAGCAAGATACAAGATTGAAAGAAGGTATGAGCGCGGATATCGATGTCATGATTTCTGAGCGGAAGCAGGTGCTTGTGGTTCCTTATCGTGCGCTGGGACGAGAGGGCGCTCGCGTGTTTGTAGAAGTAGCGCAGAGTGGAGTCTCATCGGAGCGTCGATATATCGAGACGGGGGTTGAAGGTGATGACGGGCTTACCGAGGTGCTTTCGGGGCTAAATGATGGTGAGCAGGTGATTGTGAGTAAGACGAAATAATGTTTTATCTGGCTGCAAGA
>JAUPUC010000047.1 GCA_030917745.1 Patescibacteria group bacterium
CTCTCGGGGATATTTCAGTCGCTACGAAACGAATAGTCGTGAACGATGCACGCTCGACATGATTGCGATTCCCAATACACCTCGAGCACAAGACTGCTTCCAGGGAACTGGTGTCAACTATATCGTTGTGAACCCTCAATTCGACGCCCCACAATTTACCAAATCACCTGACTTCTCTCGAGTCTATTCTTCCGATAAGATCCACATCTATGCACGTTAATTCTTTCGTAAAACGTCACCTCTCCTCCTGTCTCATGGCTGGTCTCGTTTTCTTTGCAGTCGCTTTCCTCTTTATGAAAAATGACCGGGAGCTCGACCCAAATTATCAAAAAAATTGGTGGACACTTGCTTTCACTGCTCTTCCAGCTCCGGCAGATCTCAGTTTCGTTATTACCAACCATACTCAAACAGAGAGTTTTACCTACACCATCAAAAGTGGTACCACTACCCTTGAAACCCAAGAGATTCGTGTTCCGAGAGGCACAAGCCTCGTCATTCAACCAGAATATATCAGAGAGACGTCGGATGATACCACGCCTCATGCTAAGCGAGACATTAGCGCTTGGCCGACCAACGATTCAACAAATATCTTTTCGATTTACCAGCAATAACGGGTATTCACCCCGGAGCAAGCCCTGGGGTAATTTACCCGATTTTACCAGCACTCGCTCCTGAGGCGGGCAGGCGATCGGAAACGAAAGCAAGCTTTCGCTTCACCCACTCCGTTTGCTAATAAACTCTTTTTCAAGAAAAACGTCCCCGAAGCATCAAGCTCCGGGGACAAGGACATGCGCTCTGATTCACGCGTCCCATTCCGCCGTGGTAGGACCTTCGTCTCGTGATGCAACCTCGACCACCAGAAGAACGGGCGCCATATCCTGCAGAGAGTCGTTCGAATCCACCGCTGGTACCAAAACGACGACCTGATAGAATCCCCCATAACGATGAACGCAAGGTGGTTCGGCATGGTGCACGGAAAAAAACAATTGCTTCGGCCGATCAAGCACACCCGATTCTTCAATTTCAGAATACCGAGAAGTCCCCTCATCTTCTCCTCTGTTTGGATACAGCACCAGCATCAGGGTATGCCCCCGAGCGATACAGTTCCAGCTCTCACCAGATGCATCACAATTGATCACCGTGAGCGGTTCTGAAAACATGAGAAACCGTGGAGTCTGCTTATAGGGCAAGGATTTGATTGCCACTTCGAGATTCAACAGTTGAACAACTGGCGTACCCATGACCTGTTCAAACGCAACAACGAATGCCGTAATCAGGCTGTTTTGCGAATCATACACTTCCGGCTGACAGGACGTGGTAATAAACCACTGGGAGGCATCGGCCATATCGCGTACTTGTTGTTGATTCCTGGCGGAATTATGCCTACGTTTCGAGGAGCCCAGCCACGACAGCCACAGCCACCATCCTAGGCCAACAACACCCCATCCCATCAGGATATAATTTTCTTTCATGACTTCTCCTTCACAATAGATTGTTAAATAGACTTACTCTCACCTGCCATGCGCGTCAAACGCAAGATAGCTTATTACTGTAGCACGAAAATACTCAAAGTCAATACATCGTATTTTTCTCTCTCCTCTACATGGTATAATAAAAGATATCTTTTAATCCTCTCCCTTATGAATGCAAAGATCTTTAAAGCCTATGATATCCGAGGTATCTACGGGACGGATTTTGATGAGCACGATGCCTACGCTATCGGTCGGGCTACCGTTGATTTTCTCGGGTGTCAACGCCTGGCTGTAGGACGAGATGCACGCGCCTCATCACCCGTACTCTTTGAAAGCTTCACGCGTGGAGCCCTCGAAGCGGGTGCGCATGTTCTTGACCTTGGTGTTATTACCACGCCCATGGTGTATTTTGCTGCTGGTCGCCTTGATGTCGATGCCGCCGTGTCCATCACCGCTTCACACAACCCTCCAGAATACAATGGCATGAAAATTTGCTTACGAGGCGCACTCCCGGTCGGTGAAACCTCCGGACTCTCCTCTATCCGTGATATCGCACTTACAGGAGAATTCAAAACGCCTGAGGCAGTCGGCTCTCTTACGCCTGAAGATATCAAACCCGCGTACTACGGATTCTTTTCTTCTTTCGCTGAATTCAAAAATTGCCATTTCTCACTCGTTATCGATACAGCCAATGCCATGGGCGTGCTCGAACTGCCCATATACGAACAACTCTCTGAGAACCTCACAGTGATGAATCTCTACAATGACTTGGCGCATCCATTCACAGCACATGAGGCCAATCCACTCAAAACCGAGACGCTCGATGAACTCCGTGAAACCGTCACCAAACAAAAGGCTGATCTCGGTATCGCCTATGATGGTGATGCTGATCGCATTGGCTTCGTTGATGAATTGGGTCAGATTATTCCGATGGACTTGGTCACAGCTCTCCTTGCCAAAGAAGTCCTCAAGAAAAAACCAGGCAGTACCATTCTCTATGATCTTCGTTCTTCGCGCTCCGTCAAAGAATTTATCGAGGAGAACGGTGGACACGCGCTTGAATGTCGCGTCGGACATGCTTTTATCAAGCAACAGATGCGCGAAACTGGGGCGATTTTTGCTGGTGAACTTTCCGGCCATTACTACTTTGAAGAAAATTCTCTTGCTGAAGCCGGCACACTTCCTGCATTGCTGCTCCTTAATCTCATGGCAGAAACCGGTCAACCAATTTCTGCACTCGTCGCCGAAACAAAACGGTACTTTCATTCGGGAGAAATAAACAGCGAAGTAAAAGATAAAGATGCTATACTCGCTCTACTCCGCTCACACTACGCAGATGGGAAGCAGCATGAACTTGATGGCCTCAAAGTCGATTATCCTGATTGGTGGTTCAATGTTCGACCATCCAATACCGAACCCCTACTCCGACTCAATCTCGAAGCAGCGACTCCCGAAAAAATGACTGCCAAGCGCGATGAACTCTTAGCGCTTATACGCGCATAACTCTTCATCAAATTCAGGCCCAGTAAAGACAAATGCTCTTGCTCAAAATTACTGAATCATATATACTATTAGCTAAGCGTATGATGATTCGAGGAAACAGTACTCACACGATGAAGCGGCCAGGGCACTACGGCTTTTTTCCCGCTTCCAATCCAGTTTCCTCACTATCCCGATAATCGGGATTTTTTTTCGTCCATACGCACAAAATACCCCCGTTCCTTACCAATTTGTCCACCACCAAGGAGGTATCAGCCATGGGTCACAACATCACCATTCTCGACTGGGAACAGGAGCTAAAAAATCTTATCGCTGCCATGCCTGATCAGGAAGACTGGCCGTGTATCTGGTACGATGAGGTGTCTGATCGGCTCACAGTCATGCTCAAGCGCAACAATGACAAAAGTATCACCCACCGGAGAATCCTGCCCGGTATCGACGTTCTCCTGCTCAATTACCCGGAACCGCACGAGGAACTATTCACGGGTCTCGAGTTTTCCCAGGGAGTCCGAGCACTCGTCAAAAGAATCTATCACGAAAATGCCGGCGAAGATTACCTGTCTTATCAGATACGTCACAACACAAAACAGATTCTCACGACCGTCGCCCGGATATTCCGTGC
>JAUPUC010000068.1 GCA_030917745.1 Patescibacteria group bacterium
AAGTACGTAAGTGGTCGGATCAAACGAAAAAAGAACAAAAAAATATGAAGAAATTTTTGATAGTAATTTTCTTGTCCTTCTTTTTTTCATTCCATCCAACTCTCGCTGCACCGGGAGATATTGAAGGATGGGCATGGGGCGGTGGCGTCACCATGAATCCAGCGGGATTTGGTGGTATCGGTTGGATCAGTATGAGTAGCAAGAACTGTGATGCCGATGGGAATGGACTGATCGATAACGCGAATTGTGGGATAATCGGATTGCCCACGGCTATATATGCTGTCAATATTCCGACGAACAATGGTGATCTCTCTGGGTATGCTTGGAGTGAATACTATGGATGGATCAGTTTTAATGCTTCCGATGTGACGGGTTGTCCGAGTGGGACATGCGCCGCACAGAGAGTAGGGGACAATATTACCGGATGGGCGCGTATCCTCTCTATCAGTGATGCAGGATTGAACGCCGGTGGATGGCAGGGCTGGGTGAGTCTGTCTGGTAGTGGATATGGATTGCAGATTTCTCGCATGAATAAGACAGGAGCTGTTCCGACGTATGCCTATTCGGATGAGCTTGGATGGATCGATTTTAGCCTCGCGGGATACAGTGCCGATTACCGGCTATGTCCGTCGAGCCTGACGATAACGGAAGGCATGACGGGGCAACTTCGCGCGTATTATAATGCTAATGGACCGGTTGATTGTCTGAATCTTGCTGGTGCTACTGAAGTCACGAGTCTAGTGACCTGGAGTTCTTCCGTGGGAGTGGTAGCGACGGTTGGTGCGAATACGGGGTTGATAACGGGTGTCGCTGTCGGGAGTTCGGTCATCACAACGAGTAATTATAACGGGAAAACAGCCCCGAGTGTCTCTGCGAATGTCATCTGTGCCTCCAATTATGCGACGCTTTGCGCGGCTGCTTCTCCGGCAGAGTGTCCGACTCAGACGATAGAGATTACCGATCGATGTGGGGTAACGACGAATAGCTGTGTCGGTACGAGAAATTGTAATTTCAATTGGAAGGAAATCGCTCCATAGAAAATAAAAATACATATCTATGATTCTTCAATCAGAAATTGATCAAATCAATTCACATAAGCGGGTAAAGATACTCCTTATCATTTTGACAGCTCTTGCTGTCGCGGTTGTGGTGTATGTGGTCATTAGAGTTGGGAAGGAAGATGCGAAATTTGAGCCAGTGATGATGATACCAAAAACTGAAACAGTAGAAATTCCGCCCGCCGAAGAAGTCAGTCAACGGCTCGAGGAGTTGAGCAAAGTCTCAGAAGGATCAACGCCTCCACCACAGCCTTCCCCGGAAGAGATACAGAAGCAGCTCGAGGTACTGAGTGAAGCATCAGATGGGATGACTCCTTTACCATCCCCTCAGGAAGAAGTTGTGGAGAAGCTTCGCATTTTGAATGCAAAGTAACTGAGATTGAGTGTATAATGAAGGAATATGCACTAAAAAAGGAATCCATTTCTTCCAATAGGTAATAGTATAATCAACCACATCGTATGTCATTCAAAGCAATTCTCTTTAGCGCCGTCACTCTCATCGTTGGCATCCTCACTGGCGCTTCCTTGGTTTACTTTTATTTCGGAAGCATACTCCCGAAGGAAATGATGATGAATATACGAAATGGAAAATTTACACAGGACATGATTACTCCTCCGAATAGCACCCCAAAGACATCTCCCGTCACCTCTCCATCAATACCGAAAATTGAGATACGGCATATCGGTGGCACGGTTGAATCATTCGAAGGAAATGTCATGGTCATTAAGACATTTAGTACTGGCACGATCCCTCAAGCTGAAATGGATCGTATTGTTATGATACAGGTGTTGGTGAATGAGGGTACCAAGTTCCAATCGACGACTCCTAAAAACGTGAGTGCTTTTCAAAAAGAACTCGAGGACTTCCGTACTATGCCTGTCGAAAAGCAAAAAAGCACCATGAATCCTCCTTTACCATTCACACGAGTGGAGATATCCCGAGATGCCTTTACTGTAGGAAGACAGGTTGATATAGAGTCTGTCGATGCCATTACACCTCAGACGACGACGGTTACTGCAGAGGCGATAAGCCTCTTACCGGAGTCGGCGTCGGTGTCATTGGGACAATAAGTGCACATATGATCCATAATCATATCAAATATAAATAAGTAAAAACCTCGTATGCCAAAAGAACCTATCCTACAAAAAAGCATCTATTGGTTGAAAGTTGTTTCCCTCGGGCTCGCCCTCGGGATCGGTGTTCAATTTACACAGGCATGGACAAACCCAGTGGCGCCTCCTCCTGGAGGGAGTGTAGCCGGACCGATTACTCTGGGTGGCACAGCACAGAATAAGACAGAGCAACTGGGAAGTATTGGCGGTGGTGCCTATGGCACCGGAGCGATTCGTATCGGTATGCATACGCTCAATTCAAATAATAATGGATGGCTCTATCTTGGTAATGAGAGTAATGGCGTTTATGGAGCGCGTGGTATCGCAGCAGATTACTTCTACGCAAACACACTCTCATACTCTCCAATCATGTATGACGCAAATAATACTGGCTACTATGTTGATCCGAATGGAGCGAGCAATATGAATACGGTGAATGCGGCCACTTTCCTGTATACATCTGACATTCGGTTGAAAGAAAATATAATCCCGCTCGAGCACTC
>JAUPUC010000097.1 GCA_030917745.1 Patescibacteria group bacterium
AATCGGTGAATACTACGAAGTGTCTCAGACACTGGAAAAACCAGCAGGGTTTACAATCGAAAAGACGATACAAAATTTCAAACTTGTTCAAAAAGGAGGGATTGTGGCACGCAGCGGTGAACGCATACTTACTGCACCGCAGGATTTCTACCCTATCCTATTTGGAAAAAATACCTACACCGGCATTTTCGGATTCATGGGCGTAAAAGTGCCTCGGAATGACATCGCGTCAGAGTAGAAAATTATATGTAGGATATTCTAGATCTTTAACAAAGAGAATCAACGTTCATCAAAGGAGATAATATGGTTTCTCTCCGAGTATCTCTCTCAATACTCAAATTACTCGAAAAACAATGGGCGCAAAGCTACTCCAAGATAGTATGGCCAGATAACCACCGCCCATACTCCCTGCCAGAAGGAAAGCTGCAAAAATCCAATCGTAAAAATCCACGCCGCCATCCACACCCCTCCCGAAAAAACATGATTCTCGACTTTGACTTTTTCCATACTCGTCATGTACCTACATATTACTGATGCAGCACTGATGATTCCAGAGGTTTCACCGGTATGATGAAGACCGCGAAGATATATACCAAAATACCTGGTGCAAACCCGGTAAACACCGTAACAAAAATCCACAGCAATCGAAGAATCACCGGGTCAATCACAAAGTATTCTCCCAACCCAGCACACACACCCGCAAATACTTTGTCCGTTCTACTGCGATACATCCGTTTGATCGGTCTTGTTTCCATACGCTTGTGTCCTTAAAAAATAGAGCAGGCTTTGATGGAGATTCTTCTATTCCGTCGTAACTCCGTCAAATGCAGGTTCGTCCGCCTCTGCCTCGGCACGCGTCGCACGCACCACTCCGTCCTGATGATGCGGTGGAGCATAAATAGTGTACATCTTGAGCGCCTCCGTGTTCGACGTATTCACCACATTATGTTTGGATCCGGCCGGCACGATTACCGCGTCCCCGTCCTTCACCATATATTCCGTCTCATCAATAGTCACTTTGCCTGTCCCACTCTCGAATCGGAAAAACTGATCTCCCCCCTCATGCACTTCCAGACCAATCTCTTCTCCCGGAAGGAGAGACATCAGGACCAATTGACAATCCGTGGCTGTATAGAGCACCTGGCGAAAATTCACGTTCTCTCGAGTCAACTTCTCAATATCTGCTTGATAGCCTTTTTTCATACTCAATCATATCTCAAATAACGAATTACCCACACCTCTAGTATACACCCAGGAGTCAAGACCTACCGCCACTGCCCACTCAGCCAGATGAAGACGGATTCTTTTTCTCTCTTACTCGAAAAAACTGCTGGTGCTGGTACAAGCAACCGACCACCGGACTGAGGTCTAGTGGCTTTATATTTGCCAGCTGAATCGCCGGCAGGGCAGATTATGGATTACGTTATTTAACCAGCTTTTCGAAGAGTGATGGCTGATCAACTGCGTTGTGATGCTTTTGATGCCTCACGTATCTCTGGCTTTGAAAATTCTTCGGAGTTCACTCTTCATCTTGTCAGAACCAAGTACTTTACCACGGTATTTGGGAGTCCAGACCAGATGATATTTAAGGTCGTAGAAACTGTGTTCTGTACTGAGTCATATTTCTTAATCAAGCCACCATGCCGGGTGGCCTGATTGTATGGCGTCACCTTCAAACGTACACTCCGGCTATGACGGAGATTTCTCATGTAAACAAGAGTTACGTAACCGATTACATAACTCTTCCACTGATCGAAGAATCGGGCGATGCTGCCGGAGATATTTACTTACAATAATCGGTCTGGCTCGGTGCCACCACCAAGCTCAAGCGCCTTAATTTCTGGAAGTGTGACATGGCCACTCAGATCGCCGTACATGCCGACCGTATTGGTAATGACTTTGCTGATTTGCTTTTCTCGTTCCGCCCACAATTTCTCATACGCCAAGCGCTCTTTGCGGAGACCATCACTCATACCCGTAAATGCCTCAACAATTGCTTCAACTCGCTGCTTAAATTCGACACCCGTCAAATACGCATAGAGTACTTCCATCTTTTCATTCTTACCTACCGACATGTTTTTTTCTCGCGTGACTGATTCAAGCGTGATACGCAGAGCGCTCGCGAGAGCCAGTGCCATGTGCATCTCGCACACCCAAACACCATCCCGCAAAGCAAACCCCGTGACACCTGATGGCAATACCGAGGACACGAGTACGGCGATATCCGCCTTCACCAGTCGTTGATCTTCTTTGAGTTTTTGAATCCATCCCTCGCTCCAGACCTTGGTGTTCTTTGATTCCCACACGATCTGACCAGCCAGGCATCCTCCTCGATCGAAGACTCGCTGCAAAATATCAGCGCCTTTGACTCCTTTGGGCACAGGAACAATCTCATCATGGAGAAATTCTGACCGAAGAGAAGTCTCCAGTTCGAGTTCAAGCACTTCACCCTGAGTCTGCTGTGAACCCTGTTCCAGCTTGCGTGCCAAATCATCCTTGGCCTTGGTCGCGTCCGAGAGCTGTTTCTGCAACTGCGCGATGACAAAACGAGTTTCTTCCGTCGCCTTCTTACTCGCTTCTTCGCTGATCTTCTCTCGTTCGGCATCAAGCTGTCGCTGCTTGTCGAGTTCAAAATTCTCTCGCTCGGCATCAAGCCGATTTTTCTCTTTCCGCAACTCAAGTTCTTTTTCGTTGGCTTCACGCAACTTATTATTCTTTTCCGCCAGCTGCTCTTCAAGCATTTTTCTTTCTGCCTCGCTTTCTTTCTCAGCTTCTTCCTTTGCTTTTTTCAAGACAGCGCCCCTTTCGGCTTCCATTTTTTTGGTTACCTCCTGACTGATTGCCGCTTCAGAATTTTTTAAGGCTTCTGCCAACTTCGTCCGCTCGATATCAAGCGCCTGTTCCTTGCGTGCCAATGATTCTTCTTTTGATTTCTGCTCCTGTGCCATCTCTTGCCGTACCTGCTCCGAAATCTGATGCGTCAACACATCATCAATAGAAATCGATGATCCACATTCGGGACATTTAATCTGTTGCTTCTGAGCAGTCATAATCACCTCATTATTTCATCGGTACAGTCGGTGCAATCGTTCCGAGCTGAGCAGTCACCGTATCGCAATCACGGCCAGCAGTATGCTCATTCCAAATTAAATCCCCTTTCTGATAAAAATCCCCTTTCTGATAACCAGACGCGGTAGTCTCAACAGATGACAACGAAAAGTCCGCGCACAATTCAAATGCTCCGACACGCCCAGCTCCCTGCGTCAGCGATGACTCTAAGACTTGGTACTCATACATCTTTCCTGTTTCTGGGTCCTGCATGAAACTTGAACAATACGCATACGCGCTCGAACGCTGGAGCACATCCATCGAAGCTGGCAAAGTCCCCAAATCACTCGCGTATCCCTGAATACACCCGGCCAGTGTTGAGAGATCATTGGCCCGTTTGATATCAAATCCCTGCTTACGCGCTGTCTCAGGCGATCCTCCGACGAAAAAACCCAAAAGAATACTGATACACACCACACTCGCCACCGACCATCCAAAAGTCTGAAACGTCTTGCGAGCAATATCCTGATGATACTGTATCTTCTTACGCTCGAAATAGTAGAAGCCAAATATGACACCAGCGATACCCGATATGGTCAGCGCTTTCAAGAAGAATCGCCACGTAATTTCTCCCTGAAGAAAGGTAAAAACGACTGCGATAAGATCACCAACGATTGTCACTGAGGCGATGAGAAGCACCAGATAGGTAAGCCACTGCGAAAGGCGCGATTCCGTCCGTCCCTCGTCCTCTCGGAATTTGCGAAACCAAATACGGAGAGCACCCACATATAATGGAAACCCAATCAAGAGTGCCGCGATAGCATAGTGGATACCATCCATCGCGCCCGATACACTCACAGCAGAAGAGCCCGCCAGCGCATCAGGAAAAGTCTGCTCGATGATACCAAAAAGGAGCGTTCCAAAAGCGGTAGCCACAATACCGAGCAGAATGAAAGAGAAAAGATTGATGATGATATCAACCGTTGAGGACTTGCGCATCAGCACTGGACGAGTCCCCGCGCTTGGCAGTGGAATACCCAGAGCGATGACTCCCTCCCGATAGGCAGCATCCGCTTCCTCATCAGACCAGCCGACAGCGAGAAGTTCTTCCTTGATTTCTGCCTTAGAGGCACCGGCTCGCACCCGATCCGATACATAACCTCCGAGCGATGAATTTTCCATAAAAATTATTTTATGAATTATGCTCTGCTGATGAAAAAACTCGTAATTTTACATCACGATCTTCTTGCCACAAAGTATACCACGACCAAAAACACGCGAAGAGCACTACTCCCTGCCCCACACTCACTACCAAATGCCCAATAGCCGGGCAGGCACCCCATATCCCCCACTGGGAGCAAAGCAGTGTCCAATCGTGTTCTCCGCCAATCAGAGGCAAGAGTTGCACCTGCGCATCAGCGATATAGATACCCGAATTGATGAACGAGAAACCAAGCCAGTACGTAATGATTGCTGCTGACCATAATTGTTCGCTCCGTACAAAATACATCACCAGTACGATAGGTACGAGGAACTGCATAAGAGTCCCTCCCAATATGGATATTGTCTCACCGAACACGAGAAACAAAGGATGTCCCGCCTCATGCATAATGAGAGTGACAAAATCAATGAAGTGCCACTGCTGCCAGGTAGCCAAATAAAACATCCCGTACAGCATGGCAAGTAACGTGGCAAATGTTTTTTCTGAGAGGGGTGGGAATCGCATAAGAGTCAATATATCTCGTACTCCTTAGAGGGCAAGATGTTTGATTGGACGGAGGACCGCTTTCGGATCTTGTTTCCATTCATCCGAGACATCAGCATACAACTCCAGTTCATTTCCATCTGGATCAAGGATATAGAGGCTGTGCGTCACTGAATGGTCGGCCGTTCCAATAATCGTCACCTGCTTCGCCAGCAATTCCTCAGAGGCCGCTTTGAGTTCCGCGGTACTCTCCCCGATCTTGAATCCAATATGATACAGTCCGGGTTCTGGTGTCCGAGATTCACGAGGTATTCCACCAATCTCAATGAGTAGCAACTCATGATGCGTACGACCTGAAGAAAAGAGCGCCATTCCTGGTCGGCGTTCAATTTCTCGAAATCCAAGCGTATCTCGATAAAAATTCGCCATACGTACGACATCCGTCACATACAACACAACGTGTCCGAGTTCTTTGATCTGCATATACTTATACTCTGTGAGATATTACCGCATCCTCTTCCTAAAACTTCCGACTATCATATGCCCAGTGCAACAGAGCCTGTCTTTGTCGACGTCGGCAGAGGAGATCTCCCGATTGGCAATTGTGCACAATCTGCGCGATATGTCGCCGCATCATCCTCCATCGCCGTATCTGACGCGCGTCTTCCTCGGGGATACGCCGTCCCAGAAAGTAGCGACAGTACCACTGAAACCACCCGCGTGGATCATCCGAAAATATCCAACCCTTCTCGCGCCATATCGAAAGAGATTGACTCGCATCGACACCGAAAAAATTGAGTGATACGTCTTTTTTTTGTGGAGAAAGTTTTGCCGAAGTAAACCACTCGGTCGGAAATTCTTGCTCGCAATCCGTCAAATATTTCCCTCCAAACACACCTAAATCAAGCATTTCCTTAGGGGTGAGGTCCGGTCGAAATTCCGCGTCAAAATCCTTCCCAACCGGTGCAACCAATCGGTAACGATACCCCTCCTGCATACGATCATGGACAATAATTTCTCGTGCCATACGACATTTCGCGCTCCTTTCCCCTACTCTAGCGCGTTCACCCGAAAAAGCCTATACTGGAATCGAAAAGCCTTCAGAACGAGAAGCGATGGAGTCTTCGGACTCCTAACTGGAACCCACCTGGATTATTTCCGGGAAAAATGTAAATTTTTTCCGTTACTCATTTTCAGGGATTCAGCCACTCCTCCGCATTGAGGGCTTTTTGCTTCTCAGTACAATCCGGGAATTTCACTTCTGCCTCATGCAATAACCCGCTCTATGCAACACAACATCTCCAATCCACCAAACGCAAAATCATCCAAACTAGAAGCGCTCGCCCTCCGAGCCTCGCAGCGAATCGGGTCACCGACTTCACTCGCCATCCACACTCTTCTCTTTATTGGGATTTTCGCTTTTGCACTCTTCGGGTTTTCCCTTGACCAGATACTGCTCATTCTCACAACACTTGTTTCACTTGAAGCCATCTATCTCGCCATATTCATTCAAATGACTGTCAATCAGCATGCTCGGCAAATCGAAGAGGTCAGCGAAGATGTAGGAGAACTCGGTGAAAATATGGAAGAAATTTCCAAAGACGTCGATCATCTCCATGAAAACATCGAGGAGATAGGAGAGGATGTGGAAGAAATCTCAAAGGATATCGACAGCATCCAAGAGGACGTCAAAGAAATAGGAGAGGATGTAGAAGAAATATCCGAGGATGTGGAAGAGCTCGGCGAAGAAATTGAAAAAGATGATCGAGAAGATGATGCTGAACAACTCGAAAGTCTCAAACATATTGACCGTATTGAAAATTCACTTCAAACACTACTCCAAGAAATTCAAGCGATGAAACGGGATCGATCCGAATAAACCTCTCACGATTACGATGCTTCATTGGGTTTTTGGCGTATCGAATACTGACAACCACAATAATTCTGCCGATAAATACCCCGATCCTTCACCATCTGTCTTGCTACGGTTTCACGACCCTTTTTCTTCCAATCTTCTGCAAAAAAATCGAGGTTATACCGCTTGGCTGCCGCTTCACCGATAGGGAAAATAACTTTGGCGCTCTTGCGACTGCCCATGGTGAGTGTCGTCCCAAAGACGCTGAACCCTCGCTCTTTTGCCTCACGCGCTGAGCGATCAAGTCGCATACCGATGCAGGTGAAACAGCGTTTTCCTTGTTCGGGTTCCTGTTCTAACCCCTTGACACGAGCATCCCATTCTTCGG
>JAUPUC010000078.1 GCA_030917745.1 Patescibacteria group bacterium
CGTGCGGCACGACCTGCCAGTTGATGAAGGACGGATCGCGGACCTTGACTCGAGTGAGTTTTCCGTCTACGCCCGTCGCCACAAAGGTCACGATATCGCCACGCCAGCCTTCGACCATACCCACTGCCAAACGGTTAGCCGGCAAAGTCCCGAGTACAACCTGAAGCGCTGAAGTTTCGAAAGGTAAAAGAGCCAGGACCTGATTCAAAATACGGAATGACTGATAGACTTCTTTTATACGTACTGAAAAACGAGCATGGACATCCCCATATTCTTCGGTCGAAACAGCGAACTGCACCGCCTCATACGCCGCATAAGGAAAATCTGCGCGTGCGTCCATGCTTTTCCCTAGTGCTCGAGCTGGAACACCGACGACCCCGTAATCATCAGCGATCTGGCGATCGAGACGACCGGTTTCTTTCAGCCGGTTATACACCGAATCTGAATCTTTCGCAATCGTCACCACTTCTTTGAAATCAGTCTCCAAAAGTTCAAGATCATCAGCCAGCGCATCGGCAAGCTTCTCATCAATATCCCGACTCACTCCACCGAAGACTATCATCCCGCGTAGAAAACGATTCCCCGCGATACGCTCATTCCACTGCATGATACGCTCACGCAAACGCGCACCATGACTTCCTCCAAAAGAAAATCCCGTATCCAGCATGATGAATCCGATATCATTGAAATGATTCGCCAATCGTTCGAGCTCGGCACACACCATACGAATGAGTTTGGCTCGTTCTGACACATTCACTCCTGCCAGCGTTTCAACCGCCTGAGCGAGAGCCAGTGCGTGATGCGCCGAGCTATCACCAGAAATATGCTCAGCCAAAGACAATGTTTTCTCAAGTGGCACGGTCTCAAAAAGTTTCTCTGTCCCCTTGTGTACATATCCGAGTTCCGCTTCAAACTTGATAATTTCTTCTCCCAAAGCACTGAAGCGAAAATGTCCTGGCTCAATAATACCAGCATGTACTGGTCCAACAGGAATTTGATAAATCCCCTCGCCCTCAACCCCCTGCACTTCCGTAATCGTATCTTCTGTCTGCAATGGAAATGAGGTATTCCATGCAAATTCTTTCCGAAGTGGGTACACATCTTTCGGATAATGCCGATGAAGAATAATTCGGGATGGATCTGGGTGACCAACTGGCTCAAGTCCAAAAAAACTCTTGATTTCTTGTTCGTACAAGGCGAAAGACTGACTCACAGAGACCAGTGAGGGGAAAGTGGCAACTGATGGATCGACTGTTAATTCTACTGCCAAGAAAAGTATTTCCTTCGGAACTGAAAAAATATATCTGATGATAAAACCTTTCTTGGTACCTCGCTCATCGGTCGCCACCACTGTTTTGAGATCAAGATGTTGTTCTGCTAGTAAGCTGTTCACAGCCGGAAGAAGATCTTCTTCCGGCACGGAGACAATAAGTATATTTGATTCTTGTCGAGACAAAAACCGTTCGAATCCAAAACGAGAGAGAAGTGAGTGTGTATCATGCATAAAACCAGTACGAAGAAATTATTTTGAGCTGATCATATCGGCTGCGTCATGAAGCATAGCCAGCATTGGTTCAGGAAAGAAAAAACTGATGATTATATACGTACCCATCAAAATACACAGCGGAACAAGGGTCGACAATGATGCCTCGCCACGCTCGACACCTTCGGTCAGCGAGCCGAAAAGCATCGGGGATACATGTCTGAAAAAACCATAGAAAGCCACTGCAAGAGCAATGAGTGCAATGAGCATCACTCCGATATGCGACTCTGCTCCCGCTGAAAGAATCAAGAATTTAGAAAAGAACATACCGAATGGCGGCAGTCCAGAAATCGCCAAAAAACCAGCGAGAAAAAGTCCGCCCGTAATAGGCAAGGCCTTCATCACGCCTGAGACATTTTCAAATTTCGTCGATCCAAAACGAAGCAGGATATTGCCGGATGCGAGAAAAAGCAATACTTTTGACAGCGAGTGATAGAGCATGTGAAACAGGGCTGCCAAAGTACCGACACCCCCCAAACCAATGCCGAGCGCGATAACACCCATGTGTTCAATACTCGAATAAGCCAGCAGTCGCTTGTAGCTTCGTTGGGTGAAGATAATCAGTGCGGCCACGATAATCGAGGCTAGCCCAAAATACATCAAAAGCGTTGAAGAAAATTCTCGGCCGATAGAGAGGTCAACTAATCCCTTGAACCGGAGTACGGATATGAGGGCAACGTTCAAAAGTACTCCTGAGAGCAAAGCGGAAATCGGTGATGGTGCCTTACCATGAGCATCTGGAAGCCAGGTATGCATCGGTACCAACCCGACTTTCGTACCATATCCAACCAAGATGAATAAGAATGCTACCTTCACCACCACCGGATGAAACTCTGATGCCGCCGCGCGAAGATCAGCCCAAGTCATAATGTCTCCACCGATGACTCCTTGCGGCAAAGCGAGGAAAAGGAGTGTCCCCAAAAAACCAATCAATAAACCCAATGAATTAATGATCAAATATTTCCAAGCGGCTTCCGTTGCCGTTGGCTTATTGTAAAAACTGATGAGAAACGCGGTTGACAGAGTCGTAGCTTCAATAGCGATCCACATCAGCACGGGATTGGCAGCGTTGGCCGCCACCAACATGGCGAACAAAAAAAGCTCAAATAAAATAAAGAATTGTTTTACCCGACGTGGACCAATAATCTGTTTCTTTACTTCCTGTCGTAAATACCCGATCGCGTAGAAAGCGACAACACATCCAACACTCGAAATAATAGTCGTGAGGAGCAAAGAGAGAGCGTCCAGAGCAAGATACTTCCCAACCACTTGTATCGACCCAGACTCAAACGTCATAAGAAGATTCGCGCACAAGACCGCGCCAACAAGGGCGGCTACTTGTACAGCGCGCTCAATCGAACGACTCTGAGTAGGTTTCAGAAATACCAGAAAGAGTGCGGCGAGAAACGGCGTGGCAATAAGGTAAGCGAGTAGCATAGGAAAAACTATTATTCAGTAAGACGCTTCATATCTTCAGTCGATAGGGTTCCGAATTGACGATAAATCATACCCAAGAAGAAAGAAGCAATCACCATCCAAATCACGATATCAAAAATCATTCCTATTTCAAGTGGGAGCGGATGACGAAGACCAAAAAAAGCCGCGAAGAGAATGATGCTGTTTTCAAGTGACAACATGCCAACCATTTGCGCAAAAACTCCTCTCCGATTGATAAGCAGAAAAATAGAAATCAGCACCAACGCGATATTAAGAGCCACTGAAACGAAAGCTTGCGGGTAAAGAGCAGAAAGCGGCAGAAATACCTTGGAGTAAGCAAACAAAACGAGTCCGGTGAGGACCAAGAGCGTTAAAGGCGTATTGAGATAATTACTTGAACTCGAGGATCCGCTCAATTTGTGGAGAATCTTCCCGAAAAAGACCGGTGCCACCAACACTTTCACAAAAAAGAGAATCGAGGCCACTATCATCAGGCTTCGATCATCTCCGAGAAAACCGAGAAGAAAAAAAGTCATGGAAACTGCGAAAGACTGGAGCGCGTACAGCCGGACCAGCGAGCGGGAACGCTTCACGAGATGCATAAAGACCGCCGCCAGAAACGCGACGATATCCAACAAGAAAAATATTCCCAAAAGATTTTCAGACATAGGCGCCAACATAAATACCAATAGCAATCACCGAGAGGATAAATGAGGTAAATAAAACATCAGGCAAACGAAAGATACGGAATTTCGCCATCAGTGATTCTATCAAAGCAATCGCCAGAGCAAAAATCAACACCTTCACAATGAAAATCGGAAACGCGAATGTCCACTCTTCCCCGAAGCCAGATGTCATCGACACTCCAAACGGGAAGAAGAGATTAGCGCCCAGCGCGACGAAAATCATCAACTTATTCGCGGCTGCCCACTCCATCAACGCCAAACGTTTCCCGGAAAGATCAAGAATCATCGCTTCATGGATCATCGTGAGTTCGAGATGAGTAGCTGGATTATCAAAAGGAAAACGAGCATTCTCTGCGAGTAATACCAGAAAAAATCCGATAAAAGCAATCAGTAAAGGCAGAAGGGTGAGGAGTGGCACATTGGTCATGCCAGAGGAAACCATATCCATGACACTCCCCGTCTGAGTAGCAATAGAGACCGTAAAGAGAGCAAAAAAGAAACCGCCTTCGGCAAGCGCGGATACCATCATCTCTCGACTTGAACCAAAACCGCCAAAAGCACTTCCTTGATCCATCCCAATCAAGACGAGTAAAAATGTAGCCAAAGCAAAGAGGTACACAATCACGATAAAATCTGAAAGGGGAGCCAGTGAAAAAACACCCCATTCTCCAAGAACAAGCTCCGGACTGACGGAAGTCACCAGCGGTACCGCAGCACCCAGAAGAACAGTGATTGCAAAAATCAAATAGGGAAAATATCGTGTCACCCATGAAGCTTCATTCGAAATAATCTCATCCTTCTGAAAGAGTTTTCGGAGATCCCGATATGGCTGCCAAACATCAGCTCCAACGCGATTCTGCATCAAAGCCTTGATCTTTCTAATCACGCCAATCAGGAGCGGCGAAATCGCTGGAACGGCAATAATTTGTATAACGAAGAAAAGTATATCCATACGCGGTTATTGCATCGTGAGAATAAGGAGGACGATGAGGGTAATGAAAACATACAACATATACACGTTCACGTTGCCACTCTGAATCTTCTTTACCCGATCGGAAAAATACCCAATAGCCTGAGCGATAGGATGAAACACATAGTTGCGATACACATCAAAGAAATCCGTTTTCACACTCTGAACCGACGTAAAGTAGCGCGTCTCAGCATCACGATATTCCACATCGCTTTGTTTGGTTGGGCGAAGAATACCGCGAAAAATAATCACAAGCGAACGAGAAAAACTGGTCGCAGTAATCTGCATTTTTGGAGAAAGTGGCATCCCACAATCCCACGTCGGAGCCAAGGTCACTTTGCGCTTTCGAGTGAGCCACCCAACTGAAGCCCCAATGACCGCCACAAATACAACCAAAGCGACCGCAGTTCCATGCACCGGAAGAATACTCGAGAAATTTTCACTCATACCCATAAATTGCAAGTATGGGAAAACAAGTGTTTCTCCTCCCGTTCCAAAAACAAGACTCGCGACAATGCCCACCAAAAAGGAAACAACAAAAGGAGCTCCGATACCTAAGGCAAGAGTGAGTATTGCGAGCACACCCATTGGAAGATGCACGAGCCAGCTCATTTTTTCCTTCTTGGAAGTATTATGCTCCACGGAGACAGATTCTCTCCGCCGTCCCAGAAAAGTGATACCAAAAGCTTTCGCGAAACATGCCATAGCCAAACCACCCGTAAACGAAAGACTGGCGATACTCGCAAGAAAGGTCATCTTCACCACAAGACTCGATGCGGCTACCCCCACAAAGAGTGATTGAAACACGAGCCATTCACTCGCGAATCCATTAAACGGAGGGAAAGCAGAGATGGCCATCGATCCAATCAAAAAGAAAAACGCGGAGTACGGAAGCACGCGAATCAGTCCGCCATATGCCTCCATATTTCGTGTTCCAGTCACGCCGACTACCACACCTGAAGTCATGAAGAGAAGTGATTTGAAAATCGCGTGATTGGCCGTGTGAAAGAGAGCGGCGACAAGAGCAAAAACGAAGAAGTCTTGTAAACCATACCCTGCAAACACAAGTGCCGCGCCAACACCAAGCAAGATAATACCAATATTTTCCACACTATGGTATGCGAGGAGTCTCTTGATGTCATGCTCTGACAAGGCATACAAAACGCCCAGTAGAGATGAGATAGCCCCGAGAATCAGAATGACCAATCCCCACTCCAGTGGTGCACCTGGAAAAAAATCAAAGAAAAAACGAATAATCATGAAAATAGCCGTCTTAATCATGACGCCCGACATCAATGCCGAGACATGAGAAGGAGCAGCCGGATGCGCCTCAGGGAGCCAAATATGAAGTGGGATAATACCAGCCTTGGTCCCGAAACCGATGAGAACTGAGCCAAAGAGTACTCCCTGCCACACCGGTGAAAGAGCAGCAAGCCCCACTAATCGCCACACATCAAAATCAAATGACCCGGTCGCCTTATATGCCAAAAAGAGGGCGCAGGCAATAAAAACGGTCCCTAATTGCGTCATGAGTAAATACAAGAACCCAGCCCGAATATTTCGAGTATCTTCCCGATCAAAAATAACCAGGAAATAAGAGGCGAGAGACATAAGCTCCCAGGCAAACAGAAAAAAGAGTGCCTGATTGGCTGATACCGCGAGTACCATACCCAGAAGAAACGCATTATAAAAGAACCCAAAAAATCCGAGATTATATTTTCCAATAAAATGCTTTTGATAACTCACGCCAAACCAAGACGCGAGCGCAGCGATGCCGCCGATCAATCCCAAGAAAAACGCCGCCAAACCATCGATACGAAAAGCAAAATAAATACCGGGAAAGGGAGACGCGAATGAAAGCGCTTTCCCTTCTCCATCCAAAAATACTCCGACCGAAAAGGCCAGTAACAAGAGAGATGCGAGACAAGCACCAAAGTGTGCCACCCGGTTGGCCGTTCTTCCTCCATCACGTACTTGCCAGAAAGCAAACAGCGAAAGAACGGCTGTTCCAGCATACAAAGCAAGTACTACAATAAATGTCTGAGTGTGAAAAAATATATCCATAGACAGGCTCAATGATGAGAGGTAGAAGCAGATGAACCCTTACCTTCTCCTTTTTGTTCCAAACCATGAAACAATGCGAGGAGTGATACTAAGATTTGTCGTGGTGAAGGAGGATCGCCTGGAATACAAAAATCAACCGGAATGATATCAGCAACCCGATTCACAACTGCATAAGAATCCTGAAAAACACCACCCTCAATCGCGCCATCACCCAGGGCAACCACCAGTCGCGGCGTCGGCATGGCTTCATATGTATGCCGTAAACCCTGAATCATATTCCGCGAGACCGGTCCGGAAACAAAAATCGCATCCGCATGACGTGGAGAAGCGACAAAACGAATACCAAAACGTTCAATATCGTAGTACACATTTCCAAGTGCCGTCAGCTCCTGTTCTTCAGCATTCGATGAGCCAGCGGCCACACTACGAATTGCGAATGACCCTCCAAAAAGCTTTTTCACTGCATCTGATACCTCCTGGCCCAGAACTTCAAACGGGGCGTCTCGTAATTCATCGGCGGAGAGCGCGAGACGAGGAGTCTTCCGGATTTTATTCAGCATCTGAAACATACCGTGGATATCAATCGTTCAATCAGAATACAAAAAAAGAAAAATGTTCCCTTCACAGAACATTCAATATAGTACACCTCTCTTCTTTTTTGTCAAAATGGCACTGTGACACCATGTCTCCATCAATCCAAATACCCGCCATCCAGAAGAACTCCTCCTGTTGTTCCTACGCATGTCGTTCCTTCCAAACATGCCATATGGCTGGCAAAAAGGAGAGAACAATAATGCCCAACACAACCGGTAAAAGATAACGATCAACATCAGTAATCAGACTCCCAAACAGATACCCTCCCAAAGTAAGCCCAACCGTCCAGAGAACCGCGCCCAAAACATTGTACACCAAAAAACCCCGATAATTCATCTCCGCAATACCTGCCACAATCGGTGCGAATGTCCGAACGATTGGGACAAAACGCGCGAGCATAATCGTTTTAGCTCCATGCTTTTCATAAAAAAGCTGCGCTTTCCTCACATGCGCCTTACGAAAAAGCAATGAATCATCACGTTCAAAAAGCTTTGGCCCAACTTTTTTGCCAAACCAGTATCCCGTCATATTCCCCGTAATAGCTGCTATGAGAAGCACGCCCATCAAAACCGGCAAAGAAAAGAGTCCTTGCGCCGCAAGCAATCCGGCAACAAAAAGTAGACTATCACCAGGAAAAAAGAATCCAAGAAAGAGCCCTGTTTCCGCGAAAACAATGATGAATAATCCGACCAATCCTACTGTCCGAATGAGTTCTCCCAAGTCAACACCTAAATAATGCATACGAATAACCTTCTTGCAGCCAGATAAAACATTACTTCGTCTTACTCACAATC
>JAUPUC010000099.1 GCA_030917745.1 Patescibacteria group bacterium
TATTTTTTGAGCACAAGAAATGGGACAAATGCGACGCACAGGAAGAGGAAAATAATACCAGTGTTTTGAAGCAGTGACTTGGGGTCATTGTGGCTTGCCGCGAAAAATGCGAGTGCTGCCGGATGAGAGGGGAGCAACGAAAAATGAGATTGGATCAAAGAAATATCGGCAGCGGTCTCCTCGAGCGCTTCTACAGCAAAAAGTGTATTCAGTGATACTGACCTGATGTTTTGCCACGCGGCGAAGATGAAAAGAACAGAGAGGAGGAGAGTGACGAGGACTAGTGCACCTTGAGTGAAAAGTTTTCTTTGGAAGAAAAACAGCATTTGAGCGATGAGAAAAATGAGTGACAGAGCAGAAATGACGGCCAAAGCAACAAAGAGGGTGAGCGCGAGAATAATACAGGAGGCCCCGAAGAAAGAAAGGGGATATACGAGACTGAGTGCCACGAGGGAAGGGAAAACAAGAATCAGTATCGGCCAGAGTGAGGTGAGAAACATGCGGGAAAGAACGATGGTCGGTATCAGTGAGAATTTCGGGGAGAGAGCGAGGAGCTTGTCTTTTCCTGAAAACAGACTAAAGAGCCCCGTGATGAGTGCACTTATGAATATCAGTATAAAGATGGTGAGCATGAAAAGCTCAGAGAGATAGAGAAAAATGGCATCTTTGAAATACCCAGAAAGTGAAAGAAACCGGAAGCCATGGAGGAAAAATGAAAAGAGAGCTGCTGAGAGCGTGAGGAGCAGTAAGATGAAAAGACCAGCAGTTGTAATTTTGGCAGTACGATTCTGCGAAAAATACTGAGCTGTTCTCCGGAGAAAATGATGAAAGAGAAGTGGGAACACAGTTTAGGTGGTAATGATGTTGTAAAGAGTTTCCAAAGAAGCAGAAGGTGTTTGGTGTATATGCTCTCGGATATCGGCGAGGCTTCCAATAGAAGCGATCTTTCCGTGCTTGAGAATTCCAATACGGTTTGAAATGGTCTCAGCAACAGGTAACGTATGCGTTACGAGGAGTACGGAACCACCGTTTTTGGCAAATTCAGTGAAGATGTTTTTCGCGACGATGGCACTTTCAGGATCCAGGCCGACAATAGGTTCATCGATGAGGAGGAGTTTCGGTTCATGGAGGAGTGATGCGAGGATACTAAATTTTTGCTTATTTCCTCGGGAATATCCGTCAAAATTATCCGTCTCACCCCCATCGATTTTGAAGAGTGGAAGGAGTTCGGATATTTTTTGTTTGCGTTTTGTTTCATCGACACCGTAGAGTGCTCCCACGAAATGCAAAAATTCTTCACCGGTCATACCCGGCCAAGCGGCAGGCTCATCAGGAATATATCCGATGAGTGATTTGGTTTTGAGTGGTTCATGGATAGTATCGTTCTCATGTACTTTGATGGAGCCATGATCTGGACGAAGAAGACCGACAATCATTTTAATGAGAGTCGTTTTCCCTGAGCCGTTTGACCCAATGAGTGAAAAAATTTCTCCTGGTGCGACGGAAAAACTGACATCATCGACAGCAATCTTTTCACCGAAGCGTTTGGTGACGTGGTCGAGAATGAGCATATATTTTTGAAAAAAGGAAAACCGATACTCTTTATTGTATCAAAGAGTATCGGTGAGAGGAAATGAAAAAATCTGATTATGAGACCGGCAGGATGCAAGTATCTTGAAGAGTAGGGGTGATGTGCGAAGCGAGAAAGGTGTAGGCGCCGAGAACCTCGGTCGAATCGGCGGTGATTCCTGGGTAGCGGTTGACTTCGAGGAGATATGGGAGGCCGGTAAATTTGTCGATAATAATATCAGCCCGTGACCAGGAGAGGCCAAGCAGACCACTGGCTTGAATAGCGAGAGCCTGAATATTTTGAGGGATATCAGTTATCTGAGCGAAGTGTTCCTCAGCTCCGTTACAGGTATTATTGCGGAATTCTCCCTGAGAGGGATAACTCTTCTCACCTGAAACGACTTCGCCATTGACGACCATGATGCCCCAGTCATATTCATTTTGGATGAAACGCTGAAGAAGAAATCGTTTATTTTTTGGGAGGCTAGCCATTTTTTTGAGGAGGTCTGATTCAGTAGTGACGAGTTCAGAATCCTTCCCTTTAGATCCTCGAATGTCTTTAATAATGAGCGGATAACCGCATACTTGTTTAATCAGTGGCATGCTCGCTTCAAAGTTCACGCGACTGACATAGACGGTGTCGGGAATAGGGAGATCATGCAAGGCGAATACCATGCAATCGGTGATCTTGGAAGTATTTTTTTCGGCGTAGGAATGAGGTGTTTTGGTAAATTCAAAGTAGAGCCTGAGGGCATAGGCGATGTCTCGGCAATTCCAGCCGGACGTGAGCCAGACAAAAGAGAAGTGACGTGTATCGAGACCATCGTGAAGTACCTGAACATGTCCTTTTTGGAAGGAAAGTGATACATCTCGATATTGCCCGGCAGTGTGTTGTATGGGGAAAAGAAATTTTTGGAGAGCTTGTTTCGTGCTTGCGGGAGTCGGAAGGCTCAGAAGAGTAAATGGAGTAGAGGCCATATAATTGAGAAATCAAAAAATCAATGAGAGCTTTCCCTTTGAATAAGCCTATTTATGTGCAAGTACACAAGCACGAAAGAGGAATACAGTCTGAATCGACAAAAGCGAGATACTCAATCAAAATTATACACTACTTTATATATTTTGTAAAGTTCTCTGAATCTGGGTTCAGTTGTTTCTTACCCGTTGAGTTGGTATGATGGGGTATAAGAAAAAAAATTATGTGTCTTGCAATACCGGGGAAAATCGAAGAAGTTGACGGGAAGAAGGCGATGGTGAATTTTGGTGGTGTCAAAAGACGCGTTGACTTGTCTTTTCTTGAGGATGCGGCTCGGGATGATTGGGTGTTGGTCCATGTCGGTTTTGCGCTGCAAAAAATAGACGAAGCATCCGCCCGTGAAGCGTATCATCTGCTGGCAGATACTCGGCCGGCCGATCTCGATGCGGAATTAAAGGCAATGTCATGAAAAGTCCGCTCTTGACTGAGATTGAGGCGATGGCGAAGGACATGGGCGAAGTCCGGATCATGGAGGTGTGCGGCGG
>JAUPUC010000010.1 GCA_030917745.1 Patescibacteria group bacterium
GAACGTTCCCGTCGACAACTCGTTCTCGAAGTATGACATACAAAGAAAAGAGTAAATTGACAAACACAAAGCCCGAGGTACAATGGAGAGAGGAGGCAGTAGCTTTCTCGTTAATACAGTAAACTGGTCACAGTAAGCATATGACGGACAATATGATGGATAAGGAGTTTGTCGAATACGTGGTAAAAATGTTGGTCGACAATCCGGATGATGTAAAGGTGGAACGGAAGATTGATGAAATGGGTGTGCTCATCACATTGGATGTAAATCCAAAAGATATGGGTATGGTTATCGGACGTGAGGGTATGACAGCTAAGGCACTTCGAACACTGCTCCGTGTCATTGGTGCTCGCAATAATGCTCGGGTAAACTTGAAAATCAACGAACCAGAAGGATCAGAGCGCGGTCACCGCGAGCCACGCGAGGAGAAGCCACGTGAAGAAAAGATTCGCGAGGAGAAGCCAGCCGAGGAGCCAGTGAGGCGTTCTTTGGATGATGTGATGAATGAAATCGCCGGGTAGTGTTTTCGTGTTGGGTTGTTTGAAATGAAGTATATGGATTCCGTCCGAGTGAGTGCTCGGGCGGAGTTTTGTTTCACCTAAAAATGTATGTTAGGATAAACAAAGATTCATTTTTATCTCAAGAAAGTAGAGACTATGCAAATCAGAACATTTGATATTACTGGTTTGATACTCATGACACCCGAGGTTTTCATGGATGAGAGAGGGTATTTTTTTGAATCTTTCCAGAAAGAACGGTATCGAGAGCTTGGTATTCCGGTGGATGATTTCGTTCAGGAGAATATATCGAAGTCAAAAAAAGGGGTATTGCGAGGTATTCATTTCCAACGAGATCCATTCGCGCAGGGGAAATTAGTCCAGGTGCTTCGGGGGCATGTATTGGACGTGGTTGTTGATATTCGTTTCGGCTCTCCGACGTATGGTCAACATGTGGCCGTGGAATTGTCGGAAGAAAATCATCAGCAACTCTGGGTACCGACCGGATTCGCACATGGCTTTTTGGCATTAGAAGACGACACTCTTTTTTCTTATAAGGTGACCGCGTTGTATTCGAAGATTTCTGAAGGGGGGATTCGTTTTGATGATCCAGATCTTGGTATCGTATGGCCTTTCAAATATCCGATTGTTTTGGAAAAAGATAGACAGCTGTTTTCGTTTGCCCAGTACAGTGGGAATCCAACTTTTCGATATGAAAAAACATAGTGTTCTGGGTATGTCTCGGCAGATTTTTTTATTGGGTGATATCGAATGGCTATGAAGATACTCGTAACCGGGGGCGCGGGATTCATTGGTTCAAATTTTATTCATTTTATCTTAGAACAATATCCTGAGGATTCAATCGTGAATCTTGATAATCTTACCTACGCGGGGAATCTGGAAAATCTCGCTTCAGTAGAAGACAATACTCAGTATCGATTCATCAAGGGAGATATTGGTGACGTGGTACTCATTGATTCACTGGTGGCACAGTGTGATGTGGTGGTACATTTTGCCGCGGAGTCGCATGTCGATCGCTCTATTCTCGGGCCAGAAGCTTTCGTGCAGACGAATGTTTTTGGGACCTTTACTCTGCTTGAGGTGGCTCGGAAATACAGTAAGCGTTTTCATCATGTCTCAACGGATGAGGTGTTCGGCTCGCTTGAGCGTGATGCTCCGGCCTTTAATGAGGCAACGCCCTATGATCCACGGAGTCCCTACAGTGCGTCAAAAGCGGCGAGTGATCACCTCGTGCGGGCATATTTCCATACCTATGGGCTCCCAGTGACGCTTTCAAACTGCTCAAATAATTATGGCCCCTATCATTTTCCTGAGAAATTGATCCCACTTGCTCTGACGAATCTTTTGGAAGAGAAAAAGGTTCCGGTGTATGGTGACGGGCGTCAGATACGAGACTGGCTCTTTGTGGAAGATCATTGCCGAGCGATTGATGTAATACTTCGACAGGGGAAGATAGGAGAGACCTACTGTATTGGAGGAAATGGAGAACGAGAAAACATCTGGATTGTAGAGCAGCTTCTTACTCTTTTAGGTAAAGACACGTCCTCGATTGAATATGTGACTGATCGTCCCGGGCACGATCGTCGATACGCTATCGATTTTACTAAGATCCGAACAGAACTTGGATGGGAGCCAAGCGTGTCACTTGCAGAAGGATTGGCGCGCACTGTTGCTTGGTTCCAAAAAAATGAAAACTGGTGGAAGCGGGTGAAGAGTGGTGAATATCAGCAATACTATGCGAGTCAGTATGGAAAGTCATAAATCAACGGTGCTCATTTTGGGTGCTCAGGGGATGCTTGGACAGGAACTGGTCCGTGTCTTTGGTGAGAATACTCGATATGATGTATTGGGTTGGGATCGAGAAGAAATCGATCTGACTGATTTTACATTTTCAGAACGAAAAATCCGGGAGGTGGCTCCATCTCATATTCTCAATGCTGTCGCGTACAATGCAGTGGATGCATGTGAGACAAGCGAAGAAGAATACGCGCAGGCACAACTTTTGAATACAGAGATTCCACGAAGATTGGCGCATATTGCATCACAAATCGACGCAACATTTGTTCATTATTCCACAGATTATGTTTTTGATGGAACGAATACAGCGGGATATTCTGAAGTTGCAAAACCATATCCTTTGTCTCGCTATGGAATGACGAAATATCGGGGAGAACAAGCGGTATTGGCGGCAGTCGGTCAATCTTATGTTATTCGATTATCAAAGTTGTTTGGGAAGCCAGCTGTTTCGACAGCAGGCAAGCAGAGTTTTTTTGAGAAAATGCTTTTGGTTGCGGAAGGAAAAACGGAGGTGAGTGCGGTCGACGGTGAGCGGAGCTGCTTCACCTATGCGCCCGATTTGGCGCGAGCCACTCGCGAACTTCTCGAAGACCGATCGTCTCCTGGTATTTATCACCTGGCGAATAGCGGGGTGGCAACCTGGTATGAAGCGGCGCAAGAGCTGTTCCGTCTCGTGAGACCAGATGTCATAGTACGCCCGGTCTCACCCGATGCCTTCCCTCGTCCAGCAGAGCGTCCTGAATATTCAGAATTACTCAACATAAAACGTCCATTGCTCCGTGACTATCGTGAAGCATTGCAGGAATTTATCTCGGAGCGATAAGAGGAAGGGCAAGAGCATTTTTAAAAAAAACGCCCGCAGACCTCGGTCACAATGATGTGGCACAAGAAGGCTGCGGGTAAGGAGTTGCCGGAGCGCGGCTACTTCCGCGGTGAAGGTGGATTGAGACCGGAGCGGATGATTTCACCGATTCGCTCATTGGCAAGTCTGGGGTCCCGGATGGGTTCTGAGAGTTTGCACTTGGCGGAACGAGATCGAAAGATTACTGCCTCGAAGACTTCTCTTCCTTCATACACACCTATCCCATAGGCAATTGTTTTGTCGTCGGGGGAAACGGAGTGAATTAACACAGCCCGCTTGACCTGACCGGTTGCCGGGTCGGTGCAGAGGATGAGATCGCCCTCCTTGACCGTCGCCAGCACGGCCGTGTTGACCTGGGCGAATGAGGCCGGTGGCACGTCTTCCTCGTCGAAGAAAATCAGCATACCCAAGCAGAGAAGACAGAACCCGAGCAGACATATGACGGCGTTCATTACGATGTGCCTCTTTGGTAGATTCCGGAATATGTCATAGAACCCGATAAGGAGCATGCTACCAGATACAAACCATAACACGATGTGGGCGGACATTGTTTCTTTCCTCTCATAATCCCGGATCAATCCCTCCGGTCTGGGCGTTTTTGTCAAAGACCTTTTTCAGATGGAAATGAAGTCATTCATTCCAG
>JAUPUC010000045.1 GCA_030917745.1 Patescibacteria group bacterium
GCACCACTATCTTGCGCCATGATTCAACCCTTTCTTCACGACTTTGTTAAAAAACGTCCCATTGCCACACTTTCGGCAACTTTCTATTATACTACGAAATGACTTAGAAGTCAATTATTCAATGCACTCCTCCAAGATCAGGGCATTCTTCAGGCAGGTTTTTCCACCAGAAAAAATCTGCCGAAATCTGCTGCCAGGCACACCGACAGCAGATACCTAACAACGGATGCCTTTCCCCATTCAGAACGATCACCTCTTCCGATCGGGGATTCGCATCGGGAAACCTGTCTTTCATCCACTGCGCGAACGCCGATTGAACAAGACGCGTCATTTCGGGCGACAATGTATTCATTTCGTATCCTCCTCTGAAAAAACTGCTTCCTACGGTATACCCGAAATCGTTCCCCGTCAATCTTCTTCTCCTCTCAGTGCCTTCATCAGTCGCATATAGAAACGCAAGTTGTGCATCGACGCCAAACGGCCTGCGAGAGGATCGGCGACTTTAAAAAGATGTTTAAGATAAGCGCGTGTATACTGGCGACACAACTCACAGTCACAGGTCGGGTCAACAGGTGAAAAATCTTCTTTGAATTGTTCATTTTGAATATTGATAGTCCGATAAAAATCACTTCCGTTAAGCGAAACCCCCTTCTCTGGAGTCCACAAGAACAATCTGCCATGTCTTCCTTCGCGCGTCGGAATGACACAATCAAACATATCCCAACCCAAAGCATGACAGCGGACAATATCCGATGGGGTGCCAATGCCGAGAGCGAAACGCGGTACATTCTCAGGAATAGCCGCTGCTGTTTCCGCAAGGATATCCACCAAAAAATTCCCCTCTTCATCGACATGTCTCCCACCGAAACCATAGCCATCAAACCCGATCGATACAAGACCATGAGCGCATCGCTGTCGTTCATCAACGTACATTCCTCCCTGAACCACACTGAAGAGCAACGGACGCGTCATATCATCGAAACTACGCATCTCACACTGCCGGTCAAATTCAGCTCGGCAACGCTGTGCCCAACGAAGAGTCCTGTCCACTGCCGCTTCAATTTCTTCTTTCGGCGCATCATTCGGCCTCGGATCATCCAGACAGACCATCATGTCCGTTCCAAGATCAAACTGAATGGCAATCGCTCGTTCCGGAGTGATAAGATGTTTCGAACCATCCAGTACCGAACGGAATTCGGCTCCCTCATCGGTGATACGCCCCATCTCAGCGTGTTTATGGATGAGTGAATAAATCTGATACCCACCAGAATCCGAGAGCAATGGTCCATTCCAGCCCATGAAAGCATGAGTATCCCCAATGCTCCCCGCTTGCACCGGAATCCGCTTCATCAGTTCAATACCCGGTTGCAAATACAGATGATAAGTATTGACCACCAATGCTTCGACTCCCGTCTCTTGGATATCAGAAACCGCTAATCCGCGCACCGAAGCTCGTGTCGCGTCCGGCATAAAAAAGGGAGTCTGCATCTCTCCCTTTCTGGTCATCAATTTTCCTACGCGCCCACCACCAGGCGATATCACTGTCTCAAACATCCCTAATTTCCTCTCACATTCATATTAACAAAACTTCCGTCTTCTTTCCTGATATATTTTGCGTCCTGCTCGTTTCTTTCGATGCGGATATCCTGTTTCGTGAATTGGTCTTTTCCGGTAAATACTATTCCATTGATCAATGAAAAATCCTTATTTACTAAAGACACATCCGGAGTAGCTGCCACCTGAAAACGAAGTTCTCGATTTTCACCACGAGCCGCTCGATACGTCGCCAGATCCCACACCAACGTATTGGTACGATCATTCCATTCCACAGCTTCCGTATCGGGTGCGAATTTTTTCTGATAGCGTGAACTACTCGGCAAGGTGACTCCTAATTTTGCACCAGTGATATCATTGTATTCATTATTCAGCCGAATTTTGAGTGTGTAGAGAGTCTCCTGACCAGCCACTGGTGGTATTGGGCCCCTCCCTACCAACATGGAGTCATCCTGTGCCAAGTACACGCCGATACTAACAGATGAATTAACCCTCGTCACTAAAGTATTACTTGCGATAATTTTATTCGAACCGATTGGGGTCGGAACATCCGGGCTGTCAATCTTTGCCGTAGTCTGAATAGAGAAATTTTTTCCAGAAACACTTTCTGGAATAGGATTCAAAACAGGAATCGTAAAGGATACAGTCCCTCCTTCTCCAGGATTGAGACGAGCGAGGCCAGGAATATCAGATGCCTTCCAAACTAAAGTCTTATTTGAGGAATCATATGATCCATTTTCTTGTCTGAGCTTCGAATAGTCCAGCACGCCGGAATTTAGATTCAAAGTGATGATAGCATCACGTAAACCAATATTACTTTCATTCCGATACGCAATACTAAAATTCAGCGCATCGCCAGCATTGACACTTAAGTCACGTTTACCATTAATAGTCTGTGCGATTGAAAGTGGCGGAATGACAATACGTGTCAGCTGTTCTGATGCGCCATAAGCAACAAACTTTCCGCTTTCTATATAACCGATGGATGCCCGCGCTTTCTTGACTTCATCGTGAGCCCCAGCCAACTTTCCTTTGACCATAATTTTTCCTTTCTGATCTGGATTCAGTGTTCCAATATACCAAACAGAATTCCCCTCTGAGGGAGCTGGTTCGGCCGAGAGAAAGGTGAACTGTTCTGGGTACTCAATTTTTACCCGAATATTTGGGAGCACTTGATCGCTTTGACTCGCATAATCAATCGCATACTCCACCATGCTGTCACTTGATGACTGCTGAGGCGCAATCATATTTAAGGCAAGAATAGAAGAAGCGATAGAAACACCATACCGCTCTTCTTTCTCAAACTGAGAGCTCAGACTCGCTGGAGAATAACGCAAGCGCATCTTCAAAAATAGAGTCTCTCCTCGTGAACCATAAAACTTACCTGAAAAATTCGCCTTACCATCCGTGCGCGCGTTGACTGTCCCAAGCGGAATTTCCAATTGAGAACCACTGATTTTTATTTTCGAATCTTCATCTGGCTGAAAGCCATCCGGATACGACACAACCAAAGAAACATTTTCAAGGGCAGACCAGTTTTTATTACTATATATAACCGTAAACTCACTTGTTTCAGCACTTGCTACCTGCCTCGGGCCATTTACGGTGAGGAATATTTGTTCTTCGCTGTACATGAGAGACCGTATCTTGACAACAGATCCAATCAAAAGCGCACACAGCGCAACACCTCCCAAAACAAAGGCTATTCGATGTTTCCGCTTCTCCTGCTGCATAAAAATCACGTCCCCGCTCGGTCGATCCGTGGCTTGCCATTTGCTAGCGGCTTCAAAAGCCTGCCGTTTCTCACCAGCCTCCGCCCCCGGAGCAGTCGGATCATACTCTGTGTGCTGTTGCATACGATCAAGATGAAAATCTCGACCGTGCAATTCTTCATTCAGATCCTGTAGTCCCATATATTTTTCTTTATTGCCTTCATTCTAACAAAAGTACCCTTTCACTTCAATGCGACGCGCATTCATCAGATACTCCCCATCATTACAAAACCCACTCAAATAAATGCTTCACAATACGCTCAAGTTCACGTACGTCATTCGTCGTCGCGCGAATCTTCAATAGGGCAGAAAACGAGTGTCTTTGAAATACCCGAAGAAGCTTAATTGTATTTCGCTGAATCAAAAGAGCGGGGATATCGCCACATTCATCTGGCAACACTACCCCACCCTGAGCCGGAGAAAAAAAGAATCGCTCATGTCCGAGAAACTGTTTCCCGCTCACGGCCGAGACATGAACTTCCATCGAATAGCCAAGATGCGCGATGGACTGAAAGAGAAAGGCTGCTCCCAATAGGCGGGCTGTTTCCATGTTCTTCTCTTGCGCGCTTTTCTCCGCGTACTGGAGAAAATCAACGAGCAGCAGATATAACCGTTCATCTGGTTCGTCAAAATGGACTAATCGTTCAAAACGATCAAGCGTTATTAATACGACATGCAATATCTCGAGCTGATCACGCAGTTTCGGATAGTATTCTTCCGCCAATGCCCCCGTAATTTTCCCGGTGCCCCGAGTACGCGCCACCGCCACATCGGCGAGGGTGCCGTTCTCAAGCTGACTGGCCAACTTCGCGCCTGACTTACGAATCCCCTTAGCCACGGCTCGCACCTTCCCCTGTTCCTTGGTGTAAAACGTGTACAAACGGTCGGTTTCTCCGACCTCTTTTTTCTTCAGCACGATAGCGGTGTAACGATATTCCATTCCAAGATAACTCACGAAAGCCACTCAATCTTCATTGTGACATAACACTCTCTTTACACCCGTTTCAATTGAAAGGTGAATGATTCATTTTCGATACTGACGGTTTCAGAATATTCAGCATCGGACAATTCTCCTGCCACAATGGAAGTGGCCAAGACTTTCCGCGCGATCTCGTCTTGGAACTTTTCGAATACCGATTCCTTCCCTTGGTAGCCGAGCGCGACTCGGTCTTCGACATTAAAACCGGCTTTCTTGCGTCCTTCCTGGATAGCGCGGTTGATCTCATTCATTGCACCTTCGAGTATGAGATCGTCCGTAAGCGTCCATTCAAAATCTACATGCTCAGTCATACCGAGTGTAGCACCGTGAACATTCAATTCTTCGCACAGAATATCACTCCACTCAGAATGCTTTGTCGTCTCATCAAAAAGACTCTCGTATTTTTTATTCGACACCAACACTTTTGCAAGCGGCTGTCGGACTTTGACACCTTTTTCCGCCCGTTTCTGGAGACCAAGCGTTACCACCTCACGCAAAAGTTTCATGTTCTCATTTAATGTTTCGTCCACACGTTTCTCATCAACGGCCGGCCAATCAGCGAGATGCACCGATACCTCTCCGGTCAGATTCCGATACAATTCCTCAGCCAGAAAAGGCGTGAAAGGAGCCATAAGCTTACTCAAGGTGGCTAGGACATCGTACAGCGTTTGATACGCCTGCTCTTTGTCGTCATCACTCTCATTCTTCCAGAAACGCTCGCGGCTCCGACGGATATACCAGTTCGAAAGCTGATCGATGAACGGCGCGAAGAGTCGAGTCGCGCGGGAAAGTTCATACGCCTCCATCGCCTGATCGACATTCCGAATCAGTACCTGAAGCTC
>JAUPUC010000005.1 GCA_030917745.1 Patescibacteria group bacterium
TTTCTCTGTATAAAAAATATGCTTGGGACTTTTTTTGTCAGAAATACTCTTGGAAGAAGTGGGGAGGATATCGCTGTACGTTTTTTGCTTCAGTTGGGGTATTCCATTGTAGATCGTAATGTCACGAATCCTCAGGGAAGGCGATTGGGGGAAATAGATATCGTAGCAATTGATCAGGACTGTGTAGTGTTTATTGAAGTGAAAACGCGAGCTTCCAAAGATGCACCACTTCGTTTGTCGATACAGAAAGAAAAACTCCGACGATTAGCCAAAATCGGAGAGTGGTATATGAAGCAAACTAATATGAAAGGGAAACGATATCGTTTTGATTTAGTGGGCATACTCTTATTACCCGAAGAGAAGCCAGAGGTTACGCATATTCAGAGTATTTTCCTCTAGACCGACGCCCCTCTTTCTGGTATACTCAAAAGAGAAAATTTGTAACGATACGTTTATGGCATTGGATTCTCTATTTTTGGATGAACAGAAGGCTCGTTTACTTACACAGAAAACCCATTTGGAATCCGAGCTTGGTCGTTTTGCCAAGCCAACCGGAAATAAAGGTGATTTTGAGACACAAATGGAAGATCTTGGAAGGGGAGAAGATGAAAGTGCACTTGAAGTAGAGGATTATGTCGATAATCTCGGAGTTGAGTCAACCCTGGAGAAAGAGCTTGTGGATACTCTTGATGCCCTTGGAAAGCTTGAGAAGGGGACGTATGGCATTTGTGAAGTAACGGGACAGGAAATTGATATTGAACGACTCAAGGCATACCCAGCCGCCAGAACGGCCATCTAAACGTATACTGAAGAATATGGAACAAGTGATGCTTGGGCGAACACGCTCTTTACCATCACTTTTTCTTTTTTTTGGACTTCTTTTTATTGACCAATTTTCTAAGTATTTCATTGCTCAGATTTTTCCGCATTGGATAGTTTGTAATGCGAGCGGTCCTTGGGGGCTTGCTATTCCGTTGCCGATACTGATTGTTTTTGCGATTGGTATCTTGGCCTGGATGATTAGTATACAATGGAAACAAAAGCATTTACACGCCTCTTTTCTTCTGATTATTGCTGGCGGGACAGGGAATCTGCTCGATCGGATATGGGGTGGTTGTGTGATTGATTTTATTTCTGCACTAAATTTTCCTCTTTTCAATAGTGCGGATATTTTTCTTTCGCTGGGTTGTTTCCTGATTCTTTGGTCCTGGTTTCATCGCTGGATTCATAAAACGAACGATTAATATCCTTACGCCATATTGTCTATGCCTGCCACTGTGTATTCTGCCGCTACCGTTGGTTTAGAGGGGGTGTTGGTTGAGGTAGAAACCGATGTTCTTCAGGCAGGCTTGCACGCCTTTACGCTCGTCGGATTGCCAGATACGGCTATTCGAGAAGCGCGTGATCGAGTGAGCGCCGCTATTAAAAACTGTGGATTTGAACCTCCTCATCACAGCGGTCGCGTGACAGTGAATCTTGCCCCGGCAGATCTCCAGAAGAACTCTCCTATGTATGATGTGCCTATTGCACTGGCTTTTTTAAAGGCCACAGGACAACTCTCTTTTGAATCGAAGGGGAAGCTATTTGTCGGAGAACTTTCGCTTGATGGTTCGGTTCGTCGTATTGCAGGAGTGCTTTCGGTGGTGCTTTTTGCTCAACAGCAGGGATTTGAAGAAGTCTATGTGCCGGAAGACAATGTGCGTGAAGCGGCCTTGGTTAAAGGTATACGCATTATTCCTCTTTCGCATCTCTTTGCTCTTGCTAAACACTTACGTGGTGATGAGTTGATTTCGGCCTTTGTGGCCAAAGAAGAGCAGCGGGCTCGTACGGAGTCCCCGCATGATTTCAAATATATTCGAGGTCAAGAACACGCTAAACGCGCGCTTGAGATTGCGGCCGCAGGTGGGCACAATGTGCTTTTTGTTGGACCTCCGGGAAGCGGGAAGACGCTTCTGGCTCGAGCAATTCCTTCTATTTTGCCCGAACTCGATTTTGAAGAACAGCTCGAAGTAACTAAGATTTACTCCGTTGCTGGACGGACACACCGAACGGAGGATTTGATAAAAGAGCAACCTTTTCGGGCTCCACATCATACTGCGAGCGCGGCTTCTCTGATTGGCGGCGGGAGCTTTCCCAAGCCGGGCGAGATCAGTCTCGCTCATCGGGGGGTTTTGTTCTTGGATGAGTTTGCGGAATTTTCTCGGTCAGTGCTTGAAAATTTACGCGAACCGTTGGAAGAAGGTGTTGTGACGGTATCTCGTGTACGAGGATCGCTTCTTTTTCCGGCGCGATTTTTATTGGTAGCAGCTATGAATCCTTGTCCCTGTGGATACGCGGGCGATCCTGAACATGCATGCTCTTGTTCGCCGTACCAGGTATTGCAGTATAAGCGAAAAATTTCCGGACCAATACTTGATCGTATTGATTTGCATGTTGATGTGCCGCGCGTCAAGCTGGAGAAGTTGCAGGGCTCTTTTGACGGGGCAGAACCGAGTGAGAAGGCTCGCAAACGAGTGGTAGGAGCACGTGAGCGGCAGAAAGAGCGAATGCGGGAGTGGAATAAGAAAACCAATGCTGAAATGGACTCACGTCTGCTCGAACGCTTTTGCTCAATAGAGCAAGATGTGCAAACATTCTTATTACAGGCAGCACAAAGTTTTAAGCTGTCAGCCCGTGGATATAGTCGGGTGCTCAAAGTCGCACGGACGATTGCCGATTTGGCTGGTGAGGAGCGTGTGGGTTTACCTCATATCACGGAAGCACTTTCGTATCGTTTTCGAAGCGAATAGCCGTTCGAGAGTTTACCGAGATGACGTTTGTGGGGACTGATTGAATACGAAAGAACATGAAAAAATGGCTAATAGGAGTTTTTCTTTTGGGTGTAACGTCTCTTTTCTTGAGCCAACGAGAGGAGAGACTTTTTAAGAGTGAGAAGCCAGTGTCTATCCATGTGTTTGATGGGAGTTTCGAAATAGCTGCTTCTATTCCTCAGTCAAAGACCGTCGAAGAAATACTTTCTGAAATGGGAGTCGTGGTTGGTGAGCATGATCAGGTCTTTCCTGAAAAAGAAACGCGAGTTTTTTCTGGGGATGATATCTATCTTACTCGAGGACACGAACTACGAGTGATAGTCGATACAGGAGAGCGGGTTTTTTGGACCGAAGCACCTTCTGTTGAAGAAGCGCTTATGTGGGAAAATATATCTTTAGGTGAAGATGACCGAGTACAACCCAAACGAGAAACGCGCGTATCGGATAAGATGCGAGTGGTAGTGACACGCGTGGAGGTACGAGAAGAAACGAAAGAAAGTAAAATTCTCTTTGAAACGATTGTGACTGAAGATGAAAAACTTTCTTGGCGGAAAAAAATAGTGACTCGAAAAGGGGAGAATGGAATCAAGTCGAGTGTGTATCGTGTAGCCTATCATGATGGGAAGGAAGTAAGTCGGAAGCTCTTGCGAACAGAGACAACCAAAGAGCCTGAATCTGAACTGGTAACACAGGGAACTCTCGTTCAGGTAGGAAAGAGTCATCGAGGGGCGGCCTCATGGTATGCTTATACAGGTACTTTGGCAGCGGCGAATCCATGGTTGCCCAAGGGGAGTTATGTTCGGGTGACCAATATGGATAACGGGAAGAGTGTTATCGTGGTCATTAATGATCGGGGACCATTTGCTCCAGGGCGGATTATTGATCTCGACAAGGTTGCTTTTATGAAAATCGCATCTCTGGGCGCCGGTGTCATTAATGTAAAAATGGAGGAGATAAAAAATTAATTGATTTACTGATAGGTTTTTCAGGTTAACAGAGTTTCATTTTTATGGATACGAAAGCAAAAAAGTCTCTCGGACAGAATTTCCTGCGAGATCAATCAGTTATCGAGCATATTCTTCGGGTGGCTGATGTACAAAAATCGGATCGTATTTTTGAAATCGGTCCAGGGACAGGTGCATTAACACAGGCCCTTTCTCTTACTGGGGCGACAGTTCTCGCGATTGAAATTGATCCTCAACTTGTTGATCGTTTGAATAAGATTTTCGTAGAATCGCGGAATACCTCTATTCTTGAAGGGAGTATTCTTGATATGAACCTTGGAGAACTCCTGTCACATGCCGGGTTTGAGTATCAGCAGTATAAGGTGGTAGCCAATATTCCGTATTACATCACAGCCCCTATCATAAGAACGCTTCTTTCTCTCCAGTCCCAGCCAAGCTCTATTACTTTGATGGTGCAAAATGAAGTGGCAGAGCGAATCGTCGCACAACCGGGGAGCATGTCGATTCTTTCGGTCATGGCTCAATATTATGCGGAGGTAAAAAAATGTTTTTTTGTGCCACGGACAGCTTTTGATCCAGTTCCGGCTGTTGATAGCGCGGTGCTTCAGCTCTTTCCGAAGCATCGGTTTCAGGCCAGTGAGGATAGGCATGTATTCCGAGTGGTCAGGGCAGGGTTTTCAGCACGCCGAAAAACATTGGCGAATAATCTCTCGAATACTTTTCATGTAGAACGCGCCCGTATCGAACAACTATTCGACGCGCTAGGCATACCATCGATGATTCGTGCGCAAGAACTATCCGTAGCGCAG
>JAUPUC010000024.1 GCA_030917745.1 Patescibacteria group bacterium
GTGAATACGTTTGAGTGTGATAGCTGATGAAGAGAAGAATGGTTCGGGAGACTCGTGAAAAGATATTCCAGAGTAAGAAGTATTGAAGTTGAGGCATTATACAGAGAGGATTACTTTTAATACGGAAAAAATAGAATGGTTGCATGATTTCAATGATGAGGAAGAGAGATGTTGGGAGAAAGCTCTATTCGTAATTTTCAGGAGTCATGATATAATGATTCAAAAGAAAACTGTGAAAAATATTTTTACCTTTCCTCAAAAAACAACCTTTATTTTTTTTGTGCTATTGGCTTTGTCAGTAGGTTTTTATGTATCTGCGGATGAACAAGATCTGAAATCATATTCTCTTTTTCAGGATGCAGATCAAGATGGTTTGAGTGATGAAGAGGAAAAAGTGTTTGGGACCAATCCTTTCGTAAAAGACACTGATGGAGATAGTTATGCTGATGGTATTGAGGTTGAGAGTGGGTATGATCCTTTGAAACCTGCTCCGGGGGATAAACTCGTTTCTCCGGATGATGGTCTGGGTAAAGGTGGATACGATGATGCCTCTTCGGAACCGACAACGAACGTGACTGAGAGTGCTTCACTTGAGGTAGCTAATATATTATCCAGTGTATCCGAGGAAAATCCATCAGTGAAAATGCAAGATATCAATGCTTCGGTGGAAGAATTGCTTCAGAAGTCAACAGTCAATGTTGAGTTTCCAGAAGTAGATATTGCCAGTATCCATATCAAAAAGTTGAAATGCAAGGACTCTGAAGGGGAAGAAAAATGTCTGAAAAAACAAAAAGACGCGACAATAGAGTATCTCACTGTGCTTTCTTATCTGGTAGCAAATAATTCTCCGATTGCCCTGAAAGAGAACGGAGATTTGGATATGGCTGCTTCATCAATGGTGAGTGATATTATGGGGGCTTTTTCGACGGGAAACTTTACAACTCTTTTGAAAAACAAAGGAAAAGCAGAAGCCTTTTTGAATAATGTGAAAGAAGTTGAAGTTCCAGAAAATATGGTTTCAACGCATGTTAAAGCTTTGCAATTAGCGCTCTTCTCTGTCGGATTGGGTGATGCTTTTGGAAAAGTGGGGGATGATCCGATGGGACAAATCTCTTTGCTTTCACAAGTACAGGGTTTGTTGAGTTTTTCGGCAGGCCTTGCTACGGACATACAAGGTGAATTCAAGAAATTAGGAATAGACTTGATCCCTGTTGATTTGTAGGAACATAAAAGCGATTTATGATGTGGAAAAGAATTCGCCTGAATATGATGATGATTCTGATGGTGTGTACCATCGGTTTTGGTATGCCACTTCATTCTGCCCATGCTGAAATGTGGGGTACCAATATGATTGCTACGTTGGTTGAGAAGATGTTGGATAGATTGGACCGATATATTGAAGGTGTTCTTCTTTCTCAATTAAAGAGTGCGGCAGTAAAGATGCTGGATAAGCAGATTGACAAGATGTTTGGTGGGGGATCCGGAAATGAACCACTGTTTGTTACGGATTTTAAAGAGTATATCCATGGAGTGTCACTGGATTATACGCATGATGTTATGAATGATTTCTTCACCACATCGATGCGTGGGAAGTTTTCTGTATCCAACTACGTGGAGGTGGGGGGGATGGTCGGTACCTTTACAAGTGGTTTGGACTCGCAGGTGAATGCTGCGGCTGAAGTAGCTCGGTCTATGAAGGATGCGGTTGCCGAAGAGCTTCCAACATTCGATTTTGATACTAAGAGTTTGAATCCGAGTCTTAGTGGGGGGCTTTCTGCTCGAGATCTGAATCAGATGGTTACTAACCCGATGAATAACTCTATCGGAGCATCCTTTCAGGCTAAGGAAATGTTTTATGCCACTCTTTCGGAAAGGGAAGAGATACAGAAAGTAAAAGCTCAGGCATCTGGATTCATACCGAAAGAAAAGGATGGGAAGGTAGTAGCTCCTTCTGCATTGCTCGAGGGAATGGTTGTGAAGGTAAAAACTATGGCTACAGACGTCATTACAGCTGCAGAGAATCCCGAGGAGCTTGTTGTAGGTGTTATTAGTTCATATGCTAACCAAATAATTACCAGAACCATTCAGCAGGGTCTTGGGAAGGTAGAGGCAGTGATTGCGAAGAAATTTGGAGATGTTGGAGTGCAGGTGGCCAAGGAAATTGGAACCGATATAGCAAATGAGGGATTGGGCGCAAGTTTTTCTAAGGAAACACAGCAGAAAGAAACCGCAAAACCAACTTCCATGTCAAAAACAACAAGTAGTTCCGGGTCAACTAATGGGTCATGTATCTTTTGTGAAGATAGCGGATATTCATTCTCATCAAGTAAACGATAAAAAAATATCGACGAGATATGGTGAGATGATATCAAAAGGACCTTCCATGGAAGGTCCTTTTGATATACGTAAGTTTCTCTGCGTTAGTGTGATTTTTGAGATTCATTCTTTTTGTGAGTTCGCCCAGATTCGAACTGGGGACCTCTACGATGTCAACGTAGCGCTCTAACCAACTGAGCTACGAACTCACAAAGAGAACGAAAACCGTATAATTTGTGATTGATTCTGTTTCCTAAAAATTTTCTGATAGGCAGGACTAGGAGGGTATGAGGGGCACCTCTTCCAATTGTTTATGAAGCAGTGGGACTGGATCTTTTCTTTTCTGGTTTTTGTTGGTGAGGGTGAGAAAAAAATGGAGCCAGAATACCTCGGTAAAAACCGACATAAAAGTATTCGCAAGTAAAAGAACACTATACATGAGTACCCCTGGTGCTATACCAGACAAATATTGTCCGATAAATGCAGATTGAAGCATAACGAGATTTTCAAGAATTGTAAAGAGGAGGGTCAGTAAGAGAACAAGAAGGAAGGAAAGGATAGAAAAAAAACGATAACGAAAGAAGATTTGAGAAGCGAGATGAAGACTTGAGCGAAGACCAAGAGGGGAAAGAATGAGATATCCAATCGTGAGGCGTTTGAGGATGGTGGTAAAAAGAGTAACGACAAAAAAAATACCAAACAAGAAGCTGGTAGCTAGCAAAGAGAGTGGGTGTGTGGGCTCCAAAGGAAGAAGAGTAGGAATAAATATAATTGGTGAGACCACGATGATCGGAATCGTGCCTAATATCTCTACTCCTACATAGGCGAATGCCTTGATGAGTCGAGAGCGCAGCGTGAGGATATTTGGACGTCGGAGGAATTCAGCGGCGGAAAGGAGAAAAATTTGACTCGATGCGAATGCTTGGGCGAAGAAAATCAATAAAAAAAGAAGCAGGAGCGGCAACGGGAGTAAAGAAAGGGTATCTTTTAGGGGTCCATTTTTAAGGAGCTCTGTCTCTAGGAATGAGAATTGAAAACTCCAGAGCACCAAAAGTGAGATAATAAGACCACACACCAAGAGACTTGGATTGGCATATGTTGTATGCCAGGTATCAGAAAGAAGTGTTCGAATGCGAAATGAAGGCTTCAGAAGAGAGTCGAGAGAGCCGACTTTCAGAGACGGCTCTCTGCTTGTTTTGAATCGAAGGGTAAGACGGATTTGGAAACCGATACTGGAAGAAAACTCCCTATGTATTGTTCGGAGAAGTTGCCGAAACATGTGGTTTCACAATACTCTCGAACTCATCTTTTTCAATAGTTTCCTTTTCCAAAAGTGTTGTGGCAATAGTATTGAGTGTCTCACGACGTTCGGTGAGGATATGCGTAGCTTTCTCAAAGGCGCTATCGATGAGTCGAGTGACCTCATTATCAATCTGTTCAGCTGTCTTTTCAGAATAATTCCGGTCTTCGTGGAGTTCTTTTCCAAGAAAAACAAGTTCATCTTTATGGCCAAATGTCCGGGCACCCAGCTGACTCATTCCGTAGCGGGTTACCATGCCACGAGCCATGTGTGTCGCTCGCTCTAAGTCATTGGATGGTCCCGTGGTGGTATCGTTAAAAACAAGTTTTTCACTGGCATATCCACCGAGCAATGTGGCGAGCTCATCAAGGAAATAGGCTTTTGAATGAAGGTACTTGTCTTCACTTGGAACAGCCAATGTATATCCTCCAGCATGTCCGCGGGATACAATAGAGACTTTGTGAACAGGATCGGCATGTGGAAGGGAAGCTGCCACGAGCGCGTGTCCACCTTCATGATAAGCAACTATTTCTTTTTCATGCGGATTCATTACTTTGCTTTTGCGTTCTGGGCCAAGGATAACTTTCTCAATGGAGAGAATCAGTTCATCCATATCGATAGTCTTCTTATCTCGTCGTGTGGCGAGGATAGCTGCTTCATTGACGAGATTGGCCAAATCCGCGCCTGAGAAACCAGAGGTGCGTTCGGCAAGTTGTCGAACATTCACTGATTCAGCAACCGGCTTTCCTTTGGAGTGGATTCTGAGTATTTGTTCACGTTCATTGATGTCCGGTAAATCCATTGTGACACGACGATCGAATCGTCCAGGTCGGAGGAGAGCTGGATCGAGCACATCTGGGCGGTTGGTGGCAGCGACCACAATAACACTGGTCTCTGTTTCAAAGCCATCCATTTCGACGAGAATCTGATTGAGCGTTTGTTCTCGTTCATCATGTCCTCCTCCAAGTCCGGCTCCACGGTGACGACCTACTGCATCGATTTCATCAATAAAGACGATGGCGGGAGCATTCTTTTTCGCTTGTTTGAAGAGGTCTCGCACACGTGAGGCCCCAACACCCACAAACATCTCAACAAACTCTGAACCAGAGATGTTAAAAAATGGTACGCCAGCTTCGCCTGCTACAGCTTTAGCCATGAGCGTCTTTCCTGTTCCTGGAGGGCCAAGCAAGAGGACTCCTTTGGGAATCTTGGCTCCCATGGCAAGGAATTTCTTGGGGTGCTTGAGGAATTCAACGATTTCTTCCAGTTCTTGTTTGGCTTCAATAGCACCAGCAATGTCTTTGAAAGTAACGCGCTTCCTTTTATCTTTCGGGTCAAGAATACGCGCCTTTGACATTCCAAAAGACAGGGCTTGTGAGTTGCCGCGCTGCGCCTGCCTCATCATAAACCAGATAAATCCGGCAATCAGAAGGAGAGGAAGAAGAAATGGGATAAGAAGTGTCGCCCAATAAGAAGCACCTGAGGGGTCTTTTATAGTAAGAGAGACGTTTTTCAGACTTTCCTTGTCAACACCGTAGTTTGCGAGAGTTTCCGTGAGTGAACTCTCAGATTCTTTGGAAGCTTTCGCCTTTTTTTCATCTTTGAGGGTGATGGAGAGGTCATTTCCGGTGATGGCGATTGTTTTGACTTCTCCTCGGTTGATTTGCTCTACGAGTTCACTCAAGGAGATATTTGCGGGTTTGTTTTGTGGCCCCTCAATGAGTATGAGAAGGCCAGAAATCACAAAAAAGACGATAAGGATAGTCCAAAAATTTTTGAGCAGTGTTTCCATAACGGGTATTTAAGAGGGTAAATATAACAGGAATACTCTATCATGATTACGCGTACATTTCAATAGTCCGATTGTCAGGCTGGCCGACTGGGTTTTTGTAGCTACAATGACTTTTCTGAGCTCACTCAGCATGGACAGAGTCGGCGTGCACTGTTCAGTTGAAAGGATACGCGCGAGAGAACGAAGGAATGTTTTTTGTGCGGGAAGTGAAAGAGTTTGAAAATCAGAACGAGAAAAGGCAGCGGTATTCTCTTGATAGATTACTGGGCAGCTATCAGTCTGAGTTTCTCGCAGTTGATCCATATCACCAAAGAGCATCGCGGAATGAGCGAGAGTAGTCAGAATGTTTGGATTGAATCTCTTTTCAAGTAAAGGGATGAGTTCTTTTCGGATACGGTTTCGCGTGTAACGAACGTCAGTATTACTTCTGTCTTGCCTGAACGGGAGGTCACAGGCAGAGAGATACTGAAGAATATCGTCTCTTGAGGTATTCAGGAGGGGGCGGATATATTTTCCGTGTTCCGGAGACATGCTGGCCAGACCGAGCGGACCAGATCCACGGATGAGATTCATAAGAAACGTTTCGGCCTGATCATTTTTTTGGTGTCCCAGAGCGATGGTGTCGAAACTTTGTTGTTCTGAAATGAGGGAAAAAAAGCGATAGCGAAAGTCTCTCAGAGACTCCTCATCATGCTTGGATGATGTTTGAGGGTAATGCGTAATAAAGCAGGGAATCTGGTATTTTTTGGCTAATTCTTGGACGAAAATCTCGTCATCAGCTGATTCTTTACCACGGAGCTGATAATTGACATGGGCAATGGCGAGAGTGGTATGATATCTCGTTTTCAAAAAAGCGAGCATGTCGAGGAGGCAAACGCTATCGGGTCCCCCCGAGACAGCTACCAGGATACGGGCATTTTTTTTCAGGAGATGCCTCTCGGAAGTGAAGTTTTGGACGCGTTTTACAATGCGCCTTGCCTCAAAGGGAAGGGATGGACGTGCGATCGCGGATAATCTGCTCGACGGCAGAGACGGCTTGTTGCAGCTTCCCTTGTTCATTTTCGACAATGTAGTCATAGATATCAGTGTGTTTGAGCCATTCTTTTGTATAGTTCATGCGTTCAAGAAAATAAGATTCGTCTTTAAGTGTATCGCGAGAGCGAATACGTTTTTCGAGTGTATCCAGGGATGAACTGATAAAAATGGCTGGTATACCAGGAAACAGTTTCTTAATACTTTGGACGCCTTTCCAATCTGCCTGCCAAAGGCCGATGCGATTGTTTTGATTGACAACGCGATGGAGCTCCGTAATGCTGACGCCATAGCACGCCCCATTCTCATTGATTGAGTGCTCAATAAACATACCTTGTTGAGCGGAGATGTTGAATGCTTCTCGAGTGACAAAGTAGTACGGATGTCCTTCTGATTCACCG
>JAUPUC010000031.1 GCA_030917745.1 Patescibacteria group bacterium
GAGGGTCATACCCCTTCTCCGCCAAGTATTTTCGGACCGCCTCAGACCATTCGATATATATCTCCTTGTCTGCTAGCCGATGGTCCAGTTTCTCGAGTTCAGATCGAGCGATACGTTCCAATACTGCTTTTGAAAGTGGATGAAAAACCACAATTTCATCGATGCGATTCAAAAACTCCGGGCGGAAAGTGCCCTTCAGACTTGCCATGATTTTTGTTTTCATCTCATCCTCTTTCTGATCATCCTGATCTTCCCTATTCCCACGAAAACCAAGCTCTTGCATACGTGAGATTACATCTGAACCGACATTCGATGTCATCACAATTACGCAATTCTTGAAATTGACTACTCGCCCCTTCGCATCGGTGAGCCGACCATCGTCAAGAATCTGGAGAAAAATATTAAACACATCTGGATGCGCTTTCTCGATTTCATCAAACAAAATCACGCTATATGGTCGACGACGGATCATTTCAGTCAACTGTCCACCCTCATCATATCCGACATAGCCTGGCGGTGAACCAATCAATTTGGCAGTCGCGTGAGGCTCCATATACTCACTCATATCAACCCGCACCAATGCTTTCTGATCATCAAACAAAAACGTAGCAAGAGCTTTTGCAAGTTCTGTTTTTCCGACGCCGGTCATACCCAAAAACATGAATGAACCGATAGGGCGCTCCTCCTCAGACAATCCAGTGCGCGAACGTCGAATAGCGCTGGCTACTACGTGTATCGCCTCGTCTTGTCCAATCACCCGACTTTTCAGGGCATCTTCAATATGTGAGAGTTTCTCTTCTTCCCCTTCGAGCATCTTCTTAATTGGAACCCCTGTCCAGCGCGACACGACAGCTGCAATCTCTTCTTCCGTAATTTCTTCACGAAGAATCGAGCCTGTTTTTTGCAACCCGAGCAGTTTCTTCTCTTCCACCTTCATTTTCTTTTCTGTTTCGGGAATGCGTCCATAACGAATTTCTGCCACCCGATCAAGCTCGCCTCGTCGTTCAGCGCTATCCGCCTCAGAACGATACCGATCAATCTCCTCTTTCCGTGTCCGTATCACCGCGATAAGTTCGCGTTCCGACTTCCACTGTAGAGAAAACTTCTGACTCCGTTCACGTAACTCTGACAACTCACGATTGATATTGGTAATTTTCTTCTTGACTGATGCATTCTGATCTTTCTCCAGAGCCCGCTTTTCAATTTCCAGACGACGAATATTGCGTTCCAATTGGTCAAGATCTTCCGGCATCGAATCGATTTCCATCCGTCGAAGAGAAGCTGCCTCATCGATCAAATCAATCGCCTTATCCGGAAGAAAACGATCGCTAATATATCTCCGAGAAAGTCGTACAGCAGCAATAAGCGCATCATCGTCTATCTTCACCCCGTGATGTAATTCATATTTCTCCTTAATACCACGCAAAATAGCGATTGCGTCCTCTTCAGATGGCTCACTCACCATAACTGGTTGAAATCGCCTCTCAAATGCGGCATCTTTTTCGATATACTTCTGATACTCTTTGAGCGTCGTTGCTCCAATGGTGCGGAGTTTACCACGAGCCAGAGCTGGCTTGAGCATATTCGAAGCATCAAGCGATCCTTCAGTAGCTCCTGCGCCGACCAAGGTATGCAGCTCATCAATAAACAGGATGAAATGATCAGCCGAGCGTTCTACTTCCTTGAGAATCGCTTTCAGACGTTCTTCAAATTCCCCACGGAACTTCGCACCCGCCAAGAGCGAACCAAGATCAAGCGAGATAATTTCTTTTCCCTTAAGACTCTCCGGTACGTCACCAGAAACGATACGCTGTGCCAACCCTTCAGCGATCGCTGTTTTCCCTGTTCCTGCTTCTCCGATTAAAACGGGATTATTCTTTGTTCGACGCGAAAGTACCTGCATCACCCTGCGAATTTCCTCATCCCGCCCAATAACCGGATCGAGTTTTTCTTCACGTGCTTGTTTCGTCAAATTGACCGCGTATTTTTCAAGCGCCTGATATGTCTGCTCTGGTTCCTGACTTTCTACTCGTTGATTCCCGCGCACCTCTTTGAGCATAGCGAGTACTACATCATACACAATCTTCATTCGTTCGAGAGAAGACTTGACGCGACTCTGGACTACGAGAATGGCCAATAACAGATGCTCTGTTGAAACGAAAGTATCTCCGATTTTTTGCATTTCCTTCTCGGCCTCAGAAAACATCTGCGCGAAGTTTGGTGCCAAATACAACTGAGCGATGGTGGCCGATTCGGCTCGAGGAAAAGTATCAATCTCACCCAGGATATTCCCGCGCACGGTATCAATATCGATACCAAGTTTACCAATAACTACTGGCACAATGGAATCTTCCTGCATGAGCAGCGCATACATGAGATGCGCGATTTCCATCTGTGGATTATTGCGCGACAAAGCAATTTCCTGAGCATGGCGGAGTGCTTCCTGACTTTTAGTAGTGAATTTATTGAGGTTCATAGGCGTATGTACTTATAACACCTGTATACTACCGCAAGAATCAAAAATTAGCAATCTCCTATTGAGAGTGCTAATTTGTGTCCAAGAAAAAACCCACTGACCGATATCGTACGTCTGTATTGACAAATTCATATATGTTGTGATATAAATTTAAGTTGTTTAAAAATCAGGACGGGTGCATTTACGGCCTATTTCAAATTTTTTTTTGCACCAGAAGAAGCAACGAAAGCAGGGCGCCTTCTCTAGATTGGCTCCCTCTTTCCTCAACAACGCGTAAGCACCTTGAAGTAAAGAACGGAGCCATGCACCATATGGATCAAAAAGTTCTGTACTTCAAGGAGGGCATCATGATCGAAGTAAGATTTTTCTGCGACAATGTGCCGCTCTACTGGCATAAACACGCGCGGTCCGAGGGCAATTCAACTGGC
>JAUPUC010000041.1 GCA_030917745.1 Patescibacteria group bacterium
ACCTGATAGCTGTATTCTTCGATCCCCGTCCGTTTCTTGAGAAACGCCCGCGAAGCATCGATGCCGATTATCATACGTCTTTATTTCCGCTGGCCAGCTGAATTAATTGAGAGCCTGGCAATACATTTTTTTCGATGCTCTGGTTTCCGAGCACGTCGCGAGAAAAAGATGCATTGCCAGGCTCTCGTCTCTCTCAATGGAAGATAAGAAACCGGTTCAGTACGACTGAACAGATCATTCATTTTGCCAGGACGATGCTCCGCTTGTACACCTCCAGGTTCTCAAGCACGATACCGGTTCCCTTCACCACACAAAAGGCGGGATTATCAGCCACATAGCATGGCACACCAATGGTTTTGGCAATGAGTTGGTCAAGATAACGAAGTTGGGCTGTCCCTCCCGACAGAACCATCCCTTTATCCATCACATCAGCCGCTAATTCCGGTGGCGTTTCCTGCAACACCTGTTTAATAACATTGATGATTTCACGTAACTCGTCCTGAATCGCTTCAGTCACTTCATTCGAGGAAATATTGACTGTTTTAGGCAGTCCACCCATCAGATCCCGTCCCCGTATCTCCAAAAAATCCTCCTTTACCTGAGCAATAGCCGCCCCGATTTTCATCTTGACTTCCTCCGCTGTCCGGTCACCAATAGCCAAAGAGTATTTCCGTTTAATATAATCAGAAATCGCCTGATCAATACGGTTTCCGCCGACACGCGCGCTGTGCGCTGCCACCACTCCACCGAGTGAGATAATCGCGATCTCCGATGTCCCACCACCAATATTGATAATCATGTTCCCCTGAGCGGTATGAATCGGAATCCCTGCTCCGATAGCAGCAAGAATGGGTTCTTTGACGACATACGCCGCCTTAGCACCAGCCTTCAGTGCCGCGTCTACCACCGCGCGCCGTTCCGTCGAGGTAACTCCAGCTGGAATAGACAGGACAATTTCTGGTCGAAACAAACGGAATCGACCTGTCACTTTGTTAATAAAATAACGAAGCATCGCCTCGGTCACCCGATAGTCAGCAATAGCTCCATCGCGCAGTGGTTGAGAAGCGACAATCGTGTCTGGTGTTCGACCAAGCATTTCCTTCGCTTCATTGCCTACCGCCAGCACCTTATTCTCTGCCAAAGAAATAGCCACGACTGATGGCTCATTAATCACGACGCCTTTCCCTGGTACGAAGACAAGTGTGTTCGCGGTACCCAGATCGATCCCAATTTTTCGAATAAAAGACATATATTCTTTCCGGTATCAAAAAAACCACACCTACCGTACTATCGACTGACACGCTCAATGCGTGCGCCCAACTTCTGCAACCGTTCCTCGATACGTTCGTATCCCCGATCAACCTGATAGATATCTTCAATCACCGTCTTGCCCTCAGCACACAAGGCCGCGATAATAAGTGAGACACCTGCTCGCAAATCATAACTTTTGATAGTCGTTCCACGAAGTGGCGTTTTGCCACGAACAATTACCTGATGTGGATTGAGTACGGTCGCCCGGGCACCCATCTTCTCAAGCTCTGGTACATAATTAAAACGTCCCTCGAAAATCGTATCAAAAATCAGTGTTTCACCAACGACTTGAGTAGCCAGTACGCCAAACGGTGCTTGTACATCGCTCGGTACACCCGGGTATGTTCGCGTATCAAGTTTGGCGATAGAATGCAAAGACTGATGTGGCACCACCGTAATCATATCTTCTTCAACTACGAACTCAGCTCCAAACTCCCGCAACTTCTCCAACACAATATCAAGATGCTCCTCACGAGCATGTCGCACTGAAAGAGTGCTCCCAGTCGCTACACCGAGAATCAAAAATGTAGCTGCCTCATTTGCATCAGGAATGATAGTATGTTCGGTGCCCCGGAGAGTGCTTGTTCCGGTTATGACGAGCGTGTGTGTCCCAAGACCCTGTATGTCTGCTCCCATTGCCACTAAAAACCGACCAAGATCTTCCACATGCGGTTCAGTGGCTGCTATTTTGATAATTGTCTGACCTGGCATACCAGCCGCCAACATCATCGCGTTCTCCGTTGCCGTTACGGACATCTCTCGAAGTACTATGTTTCCTGCTCGACGTCCACTCGCGTCAACAGCATAACTTTTTTCTTGTTGCGTGATTCTGACCCCTAATTTTTCCAACGCATCAAAATGCGTCCCGACCGGACGAGCTCCAATAACGCACCCTCCTGGGTGATACAAAGAGAATGCATCAAAACGAGCCGCCAACGAACCAAAGAGCAGAATTGAAGAACGAATCTTTTTAACTTTCTCGATATCCATTTTCTCCGGATCAATATTCCGGTTGGTGATAGCAATCGTCCGTTCATCCCGCCACTCTACCTCAGCACCCATACTCTCGAGAATTTCGAGCATACGAAACACATCCTCGATGAGAGGGAGATTGGAAAGAACACAAGTTTCAGTCGTAAGAAGTGTCGCCGCGAGTATCGGAGTCGTCGCATTCTTTGAGCCAGAAACCACGATTTCACCCGATAAAGGCTTACCTCCCTCAATTTCAAATACTTCCATACCCTGGGAGTATAGCCGAAATGAAGCCATTGTTCAAGTCAGCCAAACCCATACTCTCCAAGAGGAATTTCTCAGAAAAATGAACGGTTCTTCGTACCAATACGCGACAACATTGTAAAAATATATTTGCTACAGGCTTTTTTCCTGAGTATACTGAAGCCACAAAACGATAAGCGAAAAATATGATGACAAATACCTCTCCTTCTTCACATGCTCATCGCTATGCCGTCATTATGGCCGGCGGCACTGGTACTCGTCTTTGGCCTCTTTCACGTATTGCAAAACCCAAACAATTCCAAGCTTTTCTCTCCGAAAAAACACTCATTCAAGAAACTTTCGAACGTTCCCAGACAACTGTCTCCGCTGAGCATATTTTTGTTTCTACTGGCCAGAGATACGCTGATCTTGTCCAGAAGCAGCTTCCTCTCATCTCTTCCGGACAGCTCATCATCGAACCGCTCGCCAAAAACACCGCTCCGGCCATCATCTATATTGCCGCCATCCTCGCACACCGGGATCCCGATGCCCTTGTCGCCACGCTCGCTTCCGACCATGCCATCGAGAATCCGGAAGAATTCACGCGTGCTATCGATCTTGCTTTTGAGACCATCGAGTCCTCTCCCGACGCCCTTGCGACGATCGGCATCAATCCAACCAAACCCGATACCAATTACGGCTACATCCGCATGGGAGAAGAAGTATCACGGACCGAGCAAGACCGTGTCTTCCGCATCGATACTTTCAAAGAAAAACCGGACCGGGCGACCGCTGAACAGTACCTCTCTTCCTGGGAATACCTCTGGAATGCCGGGTATTTCGTCTTCCGCGCCGCGGCAGTCCGGGAGTGGGTATCAGAATACGCTCCTGAATTCCTTTCTTTCGCCGATAGTCTCGCCAAGGCGCTCAGAGAAGGAACACTTTCAGATGAACACCTGGTAGAGCTTTTCTCGGCAGTCCAATCCGCTCCGATAGATACGATACTCGCGGAACGCCTCCCGGAAGAGAAACGTTTCGTCATCCCAACGACACTCGAATGGAACGATATCGGCGGCTGGCATACCCTCTACGCCTTCCTCTCGGAACGACACCTCACAGACCAGATCGTGCGTGGTCCGCACGTCGACCTTGCGAGCAAAAATTGTTTCATCCACGGGGAAAAACGTCTCATCGTGACTGCCGGACTCCGGGATATCGTCATCGTTGATACCGAAGACGCGCTGCTCGTCGCCGACCGAGAAACGCTCTCTCAGAATATGAAAGAGCTCCTCTCTCAGCTCCCGGAAGAAAA
>JAUPUC010000055.1 GCA_030917745.1 Patescibacteria group bacterium
AGAGGAGCCGATCACCGAAGTGATGGCCTGACCCTGCCCGAAGCTCGACTTTAATTAAGCCGGGCTCGAGGCTCCATTAGCACTGGAATTTTGCCACAGCGTCCAAATTGCAGGAACCCGAACTCACTGGGCCTAATGCTCGCCTCTCGCCTTTGGCTTTGTGCCGCAACATGTCCCGGTCGTGTATTAGCATGAGATCCTTTCGGGCAGATTACTGCACCTGTTACAGTGCGCAACTTTTTTTTGCTGCCAAAATTTAAGTCTCACAGGCTCGTAGCCGAATGCAGTGCCACGACGACATGCATCTCCTGGAACAAGGAAAGCGATCAGATCTGTATGCGACCGCAAACTGCCCCCCCGAGGGGACAGCGCTTGAATCATCCTTGCCAAACAGAGCATTATCGGAATACGTTAAGCCCACGACACACCCGCCACCCTTTGCATGAAGCGGCAAACTATCTATATAATAGTTATAGATACTTGTAGTTTGCGGTTGAATTCTGAGCTTCGTATAAGACCCGAAAGCTATCCTTTTTAACCAAAGTTCACCATAGTAAAAATATAGGCGCTTCGAAGAAAGGAATGCCTCCGCCAGTACCAGTATCAATAGGTGCAAAGATCGCGCCTGAGCAGGCAGCGCAGATCCGGGAGCTGATCGAGGCGGGATTGTACCTTGACGAGTCCGATTTTGTCAGAGACGCCATCCGGCACAGACTGTCTGAAATCAAGGTCATTAAATGCAGGGACGTCGATTTCCAGACGGCTAAAAAAAAAGAGATTTTGGGTTATTATAAGTACCGAGGAGAGGCGTAACCGGACGAGGCGGCAAGAGATCTTGAGCTTGATTTTGATCTGGTGATGAAAGCGACAGGCGTTCTGCGCAAGAAAGGCAGGCTGGTGGAAGCATAGCAGACTGTCATGATATAGGCGATACCTGCATGCCTCGAAGATCTATGCCGAGGCCAGAAAGATATTTGGCCCGCGAGTGATTGTGAAGACAGCAGGCACAAGGCTCAGAGCATTACACTGGTCGAGAATGCCAGGGCCGTGATCATAAAGAAGCTAAAATATGTCAATAAGGACGAGGAAGATACTCCTTAAAATATGTATTTTTCCCATGAGAAACATTCGGAAATCAAGAATGGGGGGCTATCCCCCCGATTCCTCAATTTTTTTCACTTCATATCCTGCTTTGGCAATTATCTCAATCATGGTTTGCAGGCTCATCTTATCAATTCTCGCGGAAGACCAATCAATTTTGGATTGCCTTGATTTCGTCACTCCGTCTTCTTGATACATTTCCTGGTTCATCAAAAGATGATACAAGATGCAGAGTATCTTTCTAGCCAGAGCCACAACAGCCACGTTATGTCCTTTTCTTGCTTTGATCCTTAGAAAGAATCTTCTGAGCTTTGACCCCCTCTTTTTGAGTGCAGCTTGAGCGACTTGAACCAACATCCAGCGGATATGCTTTGAACCGTGCTTTGTAATGCTTCCCGTAATGAGCTTATCTGCCGACTGGTACACATTGGGGACAATTCCGCACCATGAAGCAAGTTTATCTGGCGTACTGAAATCCCTGTAGTTTCCTACTTCTGCGAGTATGGTTGTAGCGGCTTTGAACCCTATTCCTGGTACTGACATCGCTATCTGTAAATCATCTTTTCTTCTTGAGATTCTATGTTTAATCTCAGAATCGATTTCGTCAAGCTTCTTTGTTAAACCGTCAATCGTATTCAGGTGAGATTGAATAAGAAATATTTGAGTCTCGTCCAAGCCAGTTCTAATTGCAGCTCGAATCTGATCTTCGTTCTTTTTGACTCTCTTTGAAGGTATTTCTTCAATGATATGATCAATGCTCTTTCCTTTGATCAAGCCGTCCAGGATATGTCTCCCCGATTTGCCAAAGTTATCTGAAAGAACTGATGAGAGCTTTATGCTACACGATTCCAGTCCTTGATGAACTTGGTTCTTGATCTGAGATCTCATTTTCACAAGACTCTCTCTTGTCCTTGTTAGTCTTCTGAGGTCTCGTTCTTCTTTCGGAAATATTCGTGATGGATATATCAAATTGTTAAGTGCTACCTCAGCAATCCATTCAGAATCTATGGAATCGGTCTTTCTGCCTGGAGTATGTTTGATTTGGCGTGCATTTGCCAGTATCAGTTCTACCTTGTTTTCCAATACCGCATTCACAGGATACCAGTAAACGCCAGTCGATTCGATAGCTACGCAGTCACAGTTGTTTTCGAGTATCCAATCCCTAAAATTGAATAAGTCATCAATGTCAGTACCATATCGCTTCTGTATCTTGGTTCCATCTCTCGACAGTATTGTAGCAATCAGAAATTTCTTGTGGATATCGACTCCGCAAACTTTATTCCTTTGCTCCATCATATTATTACCTGGCCTGATATGGGCAGATGCCAAAAACCCTCGTAGGGACATTTTCCCATACGCGTTCTAAGACGCATCCGTGTATGCGAGCGGTTAGATGGCTAGTTTTAAAAACAGGATCGTGGTCCCAAAAAATAAAACAGCCTTCTCTGCCCATATCGACCATATTAAGGCAGGATCAGGTAATCAGGTTTCTCATGCTCCGTGTATGAGTCACAGAATCATAGAGGTTTTGAAAGAACTTCGCCTTGATCGCGTGCAGGTTGACGAGATCTGGTCTTATATAAAAAAAG
>JAUPUC010000074.1 GCA_030917745.1 Patescibacteria group bacterium
CATCTGAACACTGAGATATGTCTCGATTATTCAGAAGGTATTCTCCGGATGTTGAAGCATCAAGAGCGCCCAAAATATGCATCAGGGTTGATTTACCTGAGCCGCTCGGCCCCATAATCGAAACAAACTCTCCATCCGCAATCACGAATGAAATTCCCTTGAGCACTTCCGTGTTGCCGCCCTCATTCTGATAGGTCTTGCGAATATTCCGACATTCAATCATAGCCCTGTCTTATCGCTATCGATTATTCCTCCCTGTGCCTCGGAAAAGCGAGCTGAGTATATTGCCACCTGATACTGCTTTTGCAGTACTCGCAGAAAGAGATGGCAAAACAACTGTATCACCCTCATTCACTCCGCTGATAATTTCAGTTTGTATATCATTGGTCAGTCCAGTTTGTACCTGCTGCAACACTGTCGATCGAATACCCGATTCACCACTCTCATTCTCGGCCTTCTTGTTTGTTGTTCTCCGCATATCCGAAACATCTTTTTTTTCTGTTGCTTTTTTTACTGTCACTTGATTATTTTCATCTCTACTGAATGCCGCGTTTGGAAGCAACAGTACTTCTTTCTTTTCTGCCACTGAAATATCAGCACTGACACTCATCCCTGGTTTAACGGATGTATTCTGCTCATCCAATTCAATATCTGCCTCATACGAAACGACATTCTGTGTCACTTTACCGATAGTGGCTATTCTCGAAACTTTGCCACCAAGTACTATACCTGGCAAAGCATTAAAGGAAAGTTGCACGCTGTTTCCTTCTATCACTCTTGCGGCATCAACTTCGTTCAAAGTCACCACCACCTTCATGTCTGGCGTAATAACTGAAGCCAATACGGTATCACGCGCTACGGAATCCCCAGCTTCCACACCAAGGCCGGTCACAATACCATCAAACGGTGCCTTAATTGAATAGTCAGACAATTTTTCCTGTGCTTTCCTGAGAGAGTTCTTGCTCTGAGCAATTTCTATTTCCTGCAACTGACGATTCCAAAGATGGGTTTTTGTCTGTTTCTTATAAAGATCCTCCGTCTGCTTTTGTTTGATTTGAGCGTTCCGAAAATTTAATTCGGCAGATTCAATATCACGCGCAGCATCACCGGTATCAAGAACAGCAATAATCTGTCCCTTCTTTACCTCCTGATTATTCTCCACCCGAACTGAAACAACATCAATACCATCACCAGCAATCACGGGAGTCAAATCAACCTGAGAGACTGCTTCGACCTGACCACTCCCAGACACCACTACTCGCAAGTCACCACGTTCCACGATTGCCGTCTTCTGAACCACTGGCGTCACCGAAGAAGATGTCCCTCCAAAATACCAATAGCCAATACCGCTCAAAATGAGACCCCCCACAATCAGCTTCCAATGTTTTTTTCCTTGTCCCCATGTGTCGTGCATAATACGATATTTTTGAAGTAAAAAATTTTATCTCTCTCGATCAAAATCAAGCGGTGAGCGAGCATCATCATCTCCATCATGATCGAAGACACGGATGAAGTCTGCAGATACAACGCCATCTTCGGATGGTTTTCCAATAACCATCACCATATCATCCTTCTGCATATCATTCGCTGATATTTGTGTGCGCTGTTTCATGATGCGCGTCTGATCAGAAAGACGAACGTTTGATTCCTGATTGTCGCGATCCTTAACAACCAACATGTTCTCTGCCATCGAAACAACGACACCGGAAGTACCATGTGGATTCCGAAAGCCACCCCCATCTGGAACACCCATCATACTACCTGGCATTGGGCCGCGCGGACCACCACCAAGAAAGTGCCGTTCGTAGTTTTCTCCCCATGCGTATGAAAAGCGTGCTTTGTGCAATCCAACAGAGACGCCCGAAGCAAAACTCACGAGCGCGATAAGGAATATACCTACCCCTACCACTATTCTCCGAAAAACTTTTGACTGAATACAGGTTTGCAGTGTCATAGTCATACAAATGCAATTATACGGATAACATGTGGGAAAACGGGGAATGACGTTTCGTTGTCATGTGCATCCCGAGAGAAAGAAGGAAGAAAAAGAACGGGGCAAGAAGCAATACAAAGGGAATCGTTGGAAATGTTTCAAGCAAAAGCCAAAAAAGTTCTCGGCCATAAGCAGTCACCACCGCAGTATCAGAGATTACCAACGAACACAATCTCACAAATTCTGAACCCAGTATCAGAGATCCCGCAAAGAAAATGGCACCCAAAGAAACAGCCCCCGAAACTCCAACACGAATGCGGGAAAACAACAGTGCTCGACGTATTTCATGCTCCTGAAGCCGTCCTATCTCCGAAAAAATCCGCTCCGAAAGACCAGTTGGCAATTCCGCTTCTGGCAGCGACTTAAAAAATGAATGGAGAGATGATTTCATATGCTTACTTTGAATACGATACTCCGGTAAAATCCGACGCAGCCAAAGAATCCTTCTCAAAGGCTTTTTTTAAACTGAGAATGGCTCTTCCGTGCCGACTTTTAATGGTGTTATACGGCTCACCAAGTATCTCAGCAATCTCTTGAAGTGAAAAATCTTCCCGATAACGAAGCCGAAGAATCTGCTGAAAACCCTCTGGGAGCGTCTGGAGCTTTTGCTCCAATAACTCCACACTCTCCGCTCGAGCGAGAATTTCATCTGCCAGTGGCGCCTCATCAGCAATCCGCTCAGACCATAATTCTCCAGTATCCTCGCTCTCACCTGATACGAAGGTTGAAAATGGCAAGTCTCGCTTCTTCTACAATGCGTCGAAAGCGGTATTCTTGGCGATAGCAAAAACCCAAGTCTTAAA
>JAUPUC010000003.1 GCA_030917745.1 Patescibacteria group bacterium
ATGCTCGCCGCTCAGGCCGGCGTCGATCTCTGGCGCCTCCGCACCGGGAAACTTTCGAGTGATGGTCCAGGTAATGATTTCGAGCGCCTCTCCGATGCCATGGGCGTTCTCTCTGAAGCCCCTATTTTCATCGACGATTCCGGATCGCTCAATATTATGGAAATGCGTACCATGGCGCGTCGACTCCAAGCCGAACATAATCTTGGCCTCATCATTATCGATTATCTCCAGCTGATGGAAGGGCGCTCACGCGGTGGTGACAATCGTGTCCAAGAAATTTCAGAAATTTCCCGCGGATTGAAGCAACTCGCCCGTGAACTTGATATTCCCGTCATCGCGCTCTCCCAGCTGTCTCGTGCGGTTGAGTCCCGACCCGATCAAGTGCCAAAACTCTCTGACCTGCGCGAATCTGGTTCTATCGAACAGGACGCTGATGTTGTCATGTTCCTCTACCGTGAGGACCGAGTCAAACCGGATACGCCAAACAAAAACATCGTTGATGTCATCGTCTCCAAACACCGCAATGGTCCCGTCGGAAAAATTTCGCTCTTCTTCGAAGAGAATGCGACCACCTTTCGATCACTCGAACGTGTCCATACGGAATAATGCTCCCCGACATTTCTCTCATCGCTACTCCACGGCGATTTCGATGTATGATGTTGAATTTTTTATTTCATTCTCATGCAATATCCAAAAAAATTTAAGCATCTCATTAGTCATTTCTCTGCCCTTCCCTCCATCGGTCCCAAGATGGCTGAGAGACTTGTCCTCTATCTTTTCAAACAAGACGAGACGAAACTCTTGGCATTCGCTGAAGCCCTCGAAGACCTCCATCATCTCAAAAGCTGCTCCCGTTGCTTCTACATCGCTGAAACCGAACTCTGTGAGATTTGCTCCGATGAAAATCGTGACCCATCAGTTATTTGCGTTGTTGAAGAACCGCTCGATGTCATCGCTATCGAACGCACAGGCGCCTTCCATGGTCTGTATCATGTTCTAGGAGGCGTCATGGACATGAGTCGTGAGCAAGAAGGCGCCACACTCAAAATCTCCGAACTCGTAGCACGAGTCACTCTGAACGGCGTCGCTGAGGTCATTCTTGCCACCAATCCGACCACCGAAGGCGATGTCACCGCCCTCTACATCAAGAAAAAGCTCGAGGGGTCAGGTGCGACTGTCACCCGCATCGCCCGCGGTCTCGCCACCGGTGGTGATATCGAGTATGCCGACGAAGCCTCAATTACAGCATCATTGACAAACAGGAAGTAAAGGTGTATAATATAAAATAGTAATTTGACAGATTTATTCAGTGTTTTTCAAGGAGGAGAGAGGGATGCAAATTATCAAAACATCTCTTGTGGGGGCACGAAACAAACCCCTTCGAGAAGCAAAGATGGCCATTCTCACATGCTGCTACTGTTGCGGAGTGCCTGTTGAAGAATACCCCCAATGCGTTGATATCAACAATGGAGAGGGATGTGTGGTCCCCGGAGAAGAGTACAGCGTACAAATAGCGTGGGATACTGAAGAGATACACGCATATTTTCGTCGACCCTTTCTCTCTGGTCCAAATAGACTAAGACCAGTCTTTGAAATCGTATTTTTTCGAAATTGATCAGCCTGAACCCAGGCACAAAAAAACCGGCACTGCTACGCGCCGGTTTTTTCTTTTGGTTGAAAAAGGTACTAAGACCACTCGGATCTTTCTATACGGAAATTTTTGTTATTTCAACTTCGGTGAAAGCCTGGCGATGCCCATAGTGAGTCAGTTCGCGCTTCTTGGCCTTGAACTTGATACCAGTCACTTTGTCGGCTCGATCCTGACGGAGAACCGTGCCAGTTACCTTGGCTTTTGCAAGCACGGGAACACCCACGACTACGGACTTCTCATCCCCGGTAAAGAGCACTTCAAAATCAACAACGGAGCCAACCTCTGCCTCAAGCTTCTCGACTTTCACTTTGCTTCCCTCGGAAACGAGGTACTGCTTTCCCCCTGTACGAATCACAGCCAACATATTCGTGGAATCACAAGAAAATTAATACCGGCTTATTCTAGCGCTTTTCCGGTTTTCTGTCAAACGCTCACTCCAACACCCGCGCAGACACTACTCTCAAAGCTTATTTGAGCTGAGAAGTCACCCATTCAATGGCTTTTTGGAGCTGAGGATCTTCTTTATTGGTCACGTGTTCACGAGTCAAATCCACTTCTTCATCGGGAGCGATACCTACTTTATTAATCTGATTTCCCTTCGGAGTTAACCATTTGGCTACCGTAATTTTGACCGCGGTATCCTTGTTGACGCTAATGAGTTCTTGCACGGAACCTTTACCGAAAGATTGCTTGCCAATCAGTCGCACATTCTCACGACTTTCTCGGAGTGCTCCAGCCAAAATTTCCGAGGCACTCGCGCTCCCGCCATTGATAATCACGCTCGTCGGAAGTTTCGAGAAAACATCTCCTGAATGAGTCTTGAGTTCTTTACGATTTCCCTTACTGTTTTCTTCGATAACCACTACCGATTTTTCGGGGAGCAAGAAGCTCGCTATATCCACTGCGCTGGTCAGAAGCCCTCCTGGATTATTCCGAAGATCAATCACAAGTCCTTGTGTGTGTGCGCTCACCGCCGAACGGATCGCTCGTTCGAATTCATCCGCGGTCTCATCACCAAAACGATTAATGCGTATATAGGCAATACCACCCTCCTTCATTTCAAATCGAGTACTCTTCACGTGAATCATTTCACGCGGTACGACAATATCTACCGCTTCTTCGTCACCTTCGTGATATATGTTCAACGTAACGCTCGTTCCCTTGGGACCACGAATACGACGTACTGCTTCTTCTAAATCTATATTGGCTGTTGTCTCATTATCAATTTTCAAAATTTTATCCCCTGCCAATAATCCAGACCGTTCGGCTGGCGTCCCTTCAAGTGGCGAAACAATAGTCAGTATCCCTTCTTTCAGAGCCATTTCCGCTCCAATACCCTCGAAGTTTCCCGTCATGTCTTCCTGAAAATCCTGTTTCTCTTTTGGATCAAAAAAGGTGGTGTAAGGATCTCCAGTTGAAGCCAACATGCCATCAATTGCCCCATACAGCATCTGCTTAGCATCAAGCTTCGATTGATCGACAAACTTGTCCTTCAGGATATCCCAAACCTTCCAAAAAAGCGCGAAATCAACTGCCTTATCCTGACTCTTTCCGTTCAAAATAACCGCCCCATTCACTGAAGTAAAGTCACTCTCAGAAGAAAGTGAGTCTCGACCTTGCTCATAACCACCGAAAAAAGAGAGCGTCAAAAGAGCCAGAAAAGCGAAAAAAAGAAACATTTTTTTGAAGAGAAGAAATCCTCTCTCTCGTTCAGATACTTCAGATACACGAGCGCTTTCTTCCGGCAAGACATCATTATCCATATGTATTTTTATTATGACTCCTCCACGTGCGGAGTCGATTTTCCAAAATATTTCTGAAAATACCGAAACGCACTCATGATATGCCACCACGTCAACTGATTAAAGAAAATTCCAAAGATGCCACCACGAGCGCTCCCCTTGGCATGATAATGATATACTGTCGCTTCCGGACAGTATATCACCCGATATCCATGTTCCCAGAATCTACGGCACCAGTCGACATCCTCCATGTACATAAAGAATCGATCATCCATCGGTCCGACACGCAGTGCCGCAACTCGATCCACAAACATCGCCGAACCAGTAATCCAATCCACTGCTTTTGGAATACTGTGATCATAATCTCTCATCACAAACCAATCAAGATGTTTTTTCCCGAATGGCAAACGACCCAGCCAAGTACGGCGATACAATATCGTCTGGGGTCGATAATAATGGAAACAGCTCAACTGAAGTGTTCCATTAAAATTAATCTGTTTCGGACCAATCAGTTTTGCCTCCGGATGAGACTCCATGTAGCTTATCAGTGCCGGAATGGTTTCCTGGTTGATAAGGATATCGCTATTGATGAGAAAAATGTATTTCCCACGCGCTTCGGTCAAAGAAATATTAAAGAGTGTTTTGAAACCAACATTAGCAACAAAAGGGAAAAATTTGGCTTGAGGAAACTCCTCTCGCATAATCAGTTCCGTATCCTCTCCGGTTGCGCTATCAGCGACGATAATTTCGTATGCGAATGACACCGAAGAGAGTTCACGGTAAAGTGCGGAGAGGCAGAGACGAAGAAGTTCCGGATTCTTATATCCGTTCACGGCGATAGTGATAATCGGCTCTCTGGAATCGTGAATCATGACATGTACTACACACAATAACTCTTACCATCCATTAAGGCAGAGTCTGAAATAAAGCCCGGATTTGATCATAATTATTTCCACGCGGAAGCAGAATGTACCCAGCTGACGGGTCATTCTTTTCTGGATGATAGAGCAATCCCTCTTCTGTTGTGTCAAGGACTCTCGATTGCGGTTCGACATCACCAAGCTTGACATAAAGATCATACATACGCTGCATCTCCCATGCCTCGAAGTTCGTCCGAACATTATTACTCAGGCTTTCCATTATACCGGTAACCTTATCAAAACTGGTTAGGGTCCCCGTACTCATAGCTTGCTTTTTGATAGCTTCAATAACGATATGCTGACGCTTCGCGCGCTCAAAATCACTCGATGTTTTCCGTGATCTCGCATAACAGAGAGCCTGGTTCCCATCGAGTATGTTTTCACCAACGCTCAATTTAAAATCCCCCCCACATTCAACGTTCGGGTTGTAACATAATGGGTATGCCTTGGCGACATAGCGAGAACCGTTCTTACGCGTATGGTACTTGTATTCATACTGGGCTGGTTTTGTCGGCACTGTGAAAACATATGCATCACATACCTGCGGCTCACGGAATTGCAATGCTTCTTCAAAAGGCTGATCAAGAACAATCTTAACTCCACCGAGAGCATTGACGAGATCCTTAAACCCCTGAAAATCAATCGTAATAGCATACGGAATATCAAGACCTGTAATATCTCCGACAATAGTCCTCATATCTTCCATTCCTCCCCCACCCGGTTTCCGTTGTTCACCCAGGGCAAAAACAGCGTTAATTTTCCTCTGTTCATCCCGATTGGGCACTTTTACATACAAATCACGTGGAATGGAAACCAGCGAGGCCCGTGTTTGATCCTGATCATTCAGCTTCGGATGAAGAGAAAGCACCATGATAGTATCCGCCAATAACCCACCGCCATCCATACCCGCTCCACGCATACCAAGGAGCAAAATGTTGATTTTACCCGTTTCTTCCCCATGTAGTTTCTTCTCAACGCCTGGCAGATTCTTCACCAGGCTTTTGAAAATATTCGCATTCCCATCTGAAATCCTATTAAGCAACGATCCGGTTTTCCAAACGAAAACCCCTCCAACTAACAAAGCAAGCAGAGAAACAACTACCGCAATACGCAGCCATTTCCGCTTACGATTTGGTTCGGTATTTCTTTTCTCGGGAGGCAAATTCGAAGAAGCGCCCCTCATGAAAGGTTTATGCATAGTAGATGTCAGCTAATAATTGAGCGCTTTTTGACCATGAAAACTGTTCGAAGCGGATTTTACCCGCTTCAATAAGCTGTTTTCGTTGATCCGAGTGAATGGTAAGAGTATACAAGACTTTCGCGCATATATCAACCTGCCCGGGATGAAAATATACCGCAGCATCTCCAGCTACTTCCCGAAGGCATGGGATATCCGAAGCAGCGACGGGAACTCCCTGACTCATCGCCTCCAAAAGCGGAATGCCAAAACCCTCATACAAAGAAGGAAACACATAACCGGTCGCGCCCTTGATAAGAGCCGGCAAATCATCTTGTGCAACAAAACCAGGAAAAATGACTTGCTGGCCCAGATCCAATTCAGCGATTACGTGATCAATATTCTGATCAAAGTGATGCGCTGACCGATTCCCAACCAAGACAAGTTTGATATCAGCATCATGCTTCCTGAGCTCCGCAAAAGCTCGGATGAGAAATGGAAGATTCTTTCTTGGCTGCAGCGTTCCCACAACAATCAAATATCGCTCAGGCAATCGGTATTGCGCACGTATTTTTAAGACCTCTTCCTGAGATGCCTCTACCATAAACTCAGACGAACAGGCATTAGGTATTACGGCTATCTTCGCGGATTGGACGCCATCAAAATAACGGAGAATTTCATCCCGGGTAAACTGAGAAGGAACAATCACTGTATCAGATCGCTTGAGTGACCGCGGAATAAAGAAATGGAGAAACATACGGTCTCTCCAATCAACAAACCACGGGAGAGCACAAAAGGAAACATCATGAATATGAACCACCACCCGCGTTCGACTGGGAATAAAAATTGGGAGAATATACTGGGTATGAAAGACATCCACATGGCGCTTCAAGAGAAAGAGGGGCACCGAAAATAAATTCCAAATAAACCGATTTCTACCAGCAAGCGACACCACCTCAATATGTTCTTTCCCCACGATGTTGAGTTCATGATGGAGAGCCGCTAATCTTCCTCTCTCGGTCTCATCAGTGAGTAAAAGATATCGGTTCTCTCGGTCGAGCGCCACTATTTCTTGCGTCAATGAACGAAACACCATTTCGTCTCCCGTTCGTCCTTTGCCAATAAGCCTGATATCAATAGCAATTGTTTTCATAAGTCATTCAAAAAAATCATCCTGCCTTTTTGGGAAACAGTACTCCACCTAAACCAAGAAAGGCAAAGAAAATACCCAACAAAATCCCTGAGTTAAA
>JAUPUC010000023.1 GCA_030917745.1 Patescibacteria group bacterium
TACATCCAATGTCGATTATGGAGCGATTGCTGGTGTTACACAGAGTTGCGGAGCAACCGGCACAGGAATATTCACAGTACCAGTCACGAACATCAAAGCATTCACAGCGACAGCTGCTGGAGGTTGTACTGTCAATATCACGAACACGGGTATTTTTGTTGGTGCGGTCCCATTCACCGGTGCAAGTTGCCCATAATATTGCGTGGGAATATAAGAGAAGACAGTTTACTCTTATCAAAAAAAGCAGACACGGTGTCTGCTTTTTTTGATTTCTTACCTCATAAAACTCGCAGGGTTGTCTGAATTGGCTGAATATATTATAGACGATACTTGGTCTCAGATTTTGAAGACAATCAAAATGAGAGAGTATTTGATTGTTCTGAATACGTATCAGCCCATAACAGGAGCGAGTGAATCCGACTGGTGACCATGAATGATTGGCATATCCCTGGTCTTGCCAAATAGAAAAAAGAGTGTTAGGGTGGAAATAATACATGGTGACGTAAACGATTAAACGGACTATTCCTATGGCCCTTCCAAAGCAGAGACATACTCATTATCGTCGTGATCGAGCCCGAAAGGAGCTTGAATTGACTCCTATTCAGACGAAAAAGTGCACGCAGTGCAGCTCACCAACTCTTTCTCATCGGGTGTGCCCAACTTGCGGTACCTACAAGGGACGTGTCGTGATTGATACGACTCCGAAGCGTAAAACTGCTCTCGCGAAAGTATAATTTGCAAAAATTCAGTCTCATAGTCCTTCAAAATCAAAACCATGGCCAACAGACATCTTCAGCGTTCAGTCGCAATGCAATCCCTTTTTGAATGGGATTTCCAGGGTCAGCACGATGATCAGTCGATGAATATTCTGAACCGAAATATCGCCGAATTTGCCCCAGGAATTGACGAAACGATTTTTGCGAAACATTTGATAGAAGGCATACTACGGGAACGCAAAACCATTGATTCATTGATTGAAAAATGTGCTCCGGAGTGGCCGCTTGAGCAAGTGACAGTGGTGGATCGTAATATCCTCCGATTGGGTATTTACGAACTCATGTTCGGGAATTACGACGAAGTGCCACCCAAAGTAGCTATCAACGAATCTATCGAACTCGCGAAGTCATTTGGGAGTGATGCGAGTCCCCGTTTTGTGAACGGTGTGTTGGGTACTATTTATCGTGAGATGGGTGAGCCTCTCAAGAATGACGTTTCTGAGAATCATGCTCACTTCAAACAACGCAAAGAAGAGAAGGCGCTCAATGGTGATGGGCCTGTCCTGTCAGAAGAAGATGATATGACTGACGAAGCACAGATAGAGGAGGCTGAAAAGCAAGCATAAGAAAGGGAGTGTAATTTTTCGTTCGAAATACGGACACGAAGCGGCAAAAGAGGTGTATGTTTGATGTAGCAACTTTCGAGAAGCGACTCAATATTTGCGTGAAAAATAAAGCTTTTTTTCAAGAAGCCTTGATTCATCGTTCTTATTTAAATGAACATCGCGGGTGTACTTCTCCGCATAATGAACGTCTCGAGTTTCTTGGGGATGCGGTATTGGAATTGGTGGTGACGGAGAATCTCTTCCATGGTTATGATCGTCCAGAGGGAGAGATGACTGCTTGGCGAGCAGCACTAGTGAACGGTGATATGCTCGCCGCTATCGGGAAAGAACTTGGGATTGAGGATTTTTTGTTGATGAGTCGTGGTGAGGCCAAGGACACGGGGCGAGCACGACAGTATATTGTCGCTAATGCCATGGAGGCCATTATCGGGGCGCTCTATTTGGATCAGGGTTATACAGCCGCCCAGGAATTCATCGCGGCACATATTCTGTCACATCTGCCAGAGGTACTCGATCAGAAATTGTACGCTGATGCTAAAAGTTTTTTTCAGGAAAAAGCTCAAGAACATTTTGGAGTCACGCCAACCTATCGAGTGATCAAAGAATGGGGACCGGATCATGATCGGCATTTTATCGCCGGAGTTTTTGTGGGAGAAGAGCTGATTGCAGAAGGAGAAGGTGTTTCAAAACAAGAAGCCCAGCGTGCTGCTGCCAAGCAGGCCTTGCAAAATAAGGGCTGGTAGTGTATAATATAGAAAGTACCTGAAGTTTTTTAACCGGCCTTTTGAATAAAAAGGTCTTTTTAGCTTTCAAAAGCTATTTATTGAAAGGAGCGGGAATGCATCTGATTAATCGGTGGGCGCATCGGCGTCAGTCACAAGCGGGAGAGAGCCATGCTGCGTGATCTGACACTCGTGCAGCTGTTGGAAAATGCCTGCACGGCTGGCATTTTGTTCATTTTGATTGCGCTCATGTTCTATTTCATCTTGTGTGTCGTAGGTGATATCAAGACGGCGCGGACGAAACGGCGAGGCGCTTGGCGCGGTGGGTGTGATTGAGACTTCACGGGGGAGTTTGGAATGACGTATGTTCTCGCATTTCTTGGCATTGCCCGGGCAGCGGAAAACTTGCTCGTATTGGTTGCATTGCTCATCCTCATAGGCATTGGTTTTTGGGCGGTGGCTATGTCCATCGGTATGGGGATACACTTTGCTTGTGGAGCGATATCGAATATCAGCCGACGCATTCGGCTTCGATATCGGCAGCCGCAGAAGTGAAATGAAGTGAAGCGGGGGAGGGTGGTACCAGTGGTGCCGCCCTCTATTTCTTTTCTCGGTTAAAATCGGATATACTGAAGTCGTATCAATCTCGCATGGCGAGTATTTTGAGGTTATTCTGGTTTGTGAGAGAGAGACGAAATGAAGAGTGATGTGTTTTCCTTTTGAAATGTGAGCGTGGTATATGTATCTGAAGCGTCTCGAAATTTCTGGTTTCAAATCCTTCGCCAATAAGACGGTGCTGGATTTTTCATCTTCGTCGGAGGCTACTTTGGGGCGCGGGATTACAGCTATTGTAGGACCGAATGGTTCGGGTAAATCCAATATTGCCGATGCTATTCGTTTTGCTATCGGTGAGCAGTCTTCCAAAAACTTGCGGGGAAAAAAATCTGAAGATGTGATTTTTGCTGGTACTGAAGGAAAGTCGCGAATGGGCAGTGCGTCTGTCACCCTTCATTTTGATAATAGCGATCAGCGTATTCCGATTGAGTTCTCCGAAGTCTCTGTTACCCGAAAGATACATCGGAGTGGCGAAGGAGAATACTTTATCAACGGCAATAAGGTGAGATTACTGGATGTGGTTGACGTGTTGGCGAAGGCTGGGATTGGCAAAGAAAGCTATTGTGTTATTACGCAGGGAATGTCAGACGCGGTGCTTCTGGCTTCACCGCTCGAACGACGAGCCATTTTTGAGGATGCGGCCGGTGTGAAGCCATATCAGATTGAAAAAGAGCGTGCAATACGGAAGTTAGAAAGTACCCGGGAAAATTTGGTACGAGTGGATGCTCTGCTGGTTGAAATTGAACCGCATCTTCGGAATCTGAAGCGTCAAGCCGAGAAATCGTCACAGGGGAAAGATATCGCCTTACGACTCAAAGAAAAGCAGTTTCTCTTGTATGGTTTTTTGTGGCATCGGTTTCAAGAAGAGCGAGGTACGCTGGTACGCGATCGTGAGACTGCGGAACAGGTCATCGTAGATCTTGAAGAACGCTCCGTTCGTCTGCGTGGCGAGGTCGCCGCTGTGAGTGCGGCGCTTGAGGATCAAAAGGAAGAAGATATGTGGCAGAATGAGGTCCGTGTTTTCCATGCGGAGTTGAATACCCTCTTACGAACACGGAGCGTTATCGAAGGTAAGAGAGAGATTGAGATGGAACGGCGGCAAGAAAAGGAAGTTGTAAAGACAATTCCGGTTGATTTGGCTTTCGTGAAACGTTCAGTTGAGAAAATCGGCGCGGATCAGGAGCAGCTTATTTCACGGATTCAGTCGGTAGAACAATTGGCAGATCTGCAGGATATTCGTGAGTTCGCGCAAGTGATTAAGCAGGAGCTTTTTGAGCTATCGGAAAAGGCGGGGGTCGGGAGTATTCGTGAGACGCATATCATTGGTTTGAACGCCGAAGAAAAAGCGGCGAGCGATATACGACTCCAGTCTTTTGAGAGTGAGTTGTCGGCCACGCAGGAACGAATCGCCCAAGTGGAAACTCTCATCAGAGAAAAAGAGCAGCTGATCGCTTCTCATCGTGAGGCGAATCGGGTGCAGCGGGAAACTTTCTTCGCGAAGGAAAAGGAATCTAGGGAGTGCGAACGAGCACTGCAGCAGCTCAAGGATAATTTTAATGAATTGAAGGTGCGCCTGGCACGAGTCGAGGTACGAGAAGAGGATTTGGTGACACTTGTTCGTGAAGAGTTGTCTATGCGACCAGAGGAAGTTGTGTATGATGGAGTCACCGAAATTGATCGTGAGCGACTCGAACGTGAAATTAGTCGGCTCAAAGTGGAGGTGGAGCACATTGGTACAATTGATCCCCTCATTGTTGATGAGTATGAAGAAACCGCGAAACGATTTGAATTTTTGACTCATGAATCAGCAGATCTCAAGCAGGCTCTCGAATCACTCCGTTCGGTAGTCAAAGAGATGGACAGTAAAATTGACCAGGCATTTGAGACAACGTTCAAAGAAATTAAACAGCGGTTTGCGCAGTATTTCACATTGATTTTTGGTGGAGGGAAGGCCGATATCACTCAAGTACGCATTGCGCTTCGACGTCGTGGCGAGGAAGAAGAAATGGGTGATACGCAAACCAATGAAGAGGAACGCGATGGAGTCGGGATTGAGATTTTTGCCTGTCCTCCTGGAAAGAAAATCACGAATCTTTCTATGCTGTCGGGAGGAGAGCGTTCATTGACATCGCTCGCGCTTCTTTTTGCCATTATTTCGCATAACCCGCCACCTTTTGCTGTGCTTGATGAAGTGGAGGCGGCGTTAGATGAAGCGAATTCTCGTCGTTTTAGTACTATGCTTCAAGAGCTTTCCGATCACACGCAGTTTATTGCTATCACTCACAATCGCGAGACCATGGCACGGGCCGGTCTTCTCTATGGTGTGACGATGCAGCGTGATGGTATCTCACAATTGCTTTCGATTCGTCTGGATCAAGTCGAAAAAGTGGAATAATTTGCTTCAGGTTGACAGCTTCTTTTAATTGCGCTACAGTAAAGGCTGTATTTTGGGATAAGTCATGTTTGTACTGATGATATGTTGACCATTCGTTTTAACCGAGTAGGAAAGAAGAACCAGGCGAGTTTTCGTATTGCCTTGCAGGAGAAGACAAAAGCTCCTGGTAAGCGGCATATTGAGATGCTTGGGAGTTATGATCCACATAAGAAGGGGTCAGTTTTGAAGAAGGATCGAATTTTGCATTGGATAGGTTTGGGTGCCCAGCTTTCAGATTC
>JAUPUC010000039.1 GCA_030917745.1 Patescibacteria group bacterium
GGACGTTGTTGCCTCAAGTGACGGCGTATCCTGATCTGACTCAGGTATTTACTCATCTCATGGACGCGTCCGAAAATCGGCATCTCCCGGCTTTTGAGCGCTGCAACTAGGAAGAAGAGGAAGTCTCTCGGAGCCGCTCCGGCGTGGGCCGGAGCGGTTTTCCGTGGGGAAGAGAGGTCGGATGAGTGTTACGATAGGGAAATCGTATATCGATACTTGCTTATGACTCAGGAGGAGGCCCTGGCGATTCTCAGGACCGGCGCCCACGTGTTTCTGACAGGTGAAGCTGGATCAGGGAAGACGCACACGATTAACGCGTATACTGATTATCTCCGTGAACAAGGGATTGATTTTGCCGTGACGGCTTCGACAGGGATTGCGGCGACACACATCCACGGGATGACGATTCATGCCTGGAGCGGAATTGGGGTGGCTCGTTCTTTGAGTGAGGATGATTTATCGGCACTCGCTCTCAATCGGTATACTTCAAAACGGATTAAAAAGGCACGTGTCCTCATCATCGATGAGATTTCTATGTTGGACGCGGTGGTCTTTGATGTAGTGGAGCGAATTTGTCGAAAGATAAAAAAGGGACAATTACCATTTGGTGGGTTACAAGTCGTAGTCGTGGGAGATTTTTTTCAGTTGCCACCGGTAGCTAAAGAGGGTGAGTTTGCTCGTTTCGCTTTTGAGTCAGAGACTTGGCAATGGCTTGATTTCAAGGTGTGTTATTTGACAGAACAGCATCGGCAAGAAGATGATATGTTTCTTGAACTTTTGTCAGCTGTACGTTCTCAGACTTGGGGCGCTCTCCATCAGCGACGTTTGGAGACACGACTCATTGATTCGGGAGATGAATTACCGGATGAAATGACTCGATTGTTTTCTCATAACGCAGATGTGGATCGTATCAATCAAGGGGAACTCAGGAAACTGAGTGCGAAGACGTATCGTTTTGTGATGGCAGAGCGCGGCCCTGATAAGCTTGTGGGTGCTCTTAAACGTGGATGTCTGTCGCCTGAACAACTTGAATTGAAGGAGGGCGCCTCGGTGATGTTTACCAAGAATAATCAGGGGGAAGGATTTGTGAATGGAACTTTGGGCATCGTCATTGGTTTTGAGGGGATGAAGCATTGGCCGGTTGTACGGACGCATTCGGGAGATCGAATTGTGGTGGAGCCAATGGAGTGGATGATGATGGAGGGCGATTCTATACTTGCTAAAATTACTCAGCTTCCGCTGCGACTCGCCTGGGCAATGACGATACACAAGAGCCAAGGGGTCAGTCTTGATGCGGCGGTAATGGATCTCTCACAGGCTTTCGAATTCGGGCAAGGATATGTTGCTCTCTCACGAGTGCGACGTCTTTCGGGTGTGCATCTCATCGGGGTAAATAAGCGAGCGCTTGAGGTTCATCCGAGGGTGTTTCAAGAGGATCGGGTCTTTCGTCGTGTGTCTCAAGAGACCCTGGTATGGTTTACTGCTTTTTCTCTCGAAGAGCAAGAAAAGTTGGAACAAAATTTTATTCTCATTTCTGGTGGTAAACGACGCGAAGAGGTGAGGAAACAAGAGAAAATACCACTATCAGAAACAGTGCTTGAAAAAACGAGAAAGACACATGCTAACGCCTATCGTCCTTGGACGGATCAAGAGGAGGCACAGCTGAAGAAGCTCTTTCATCGGGGAATACCCGTCAAAGAAATTGCGGTGACTCTTGGTCGACAGATTGGGGGAGTGCGTTCACGGATGAAAAAACTGGCATTGAAGGAAATGTGAGTTTCCACGAAAATCACTGAGGAGAAGAAACTCCCTTCTTCTTTTTGAAGACGAGAGAGATTTTGATTTGGGAAGGAAAGTAAGACATGGTATCTTAGAAAAGAAGAATGGTTATTGTGTAATTATATTGTATGGGTATTTTTCTTTTCTTTTGTCTTGGTTTAATTGTTGGGAGCTTTCTCAATGTTGTCGCACTTCGATTGGAAGCGGGAACTGATTTTGTACATGGACGATCAGCTTGTCCTCATTGCCACTCGCTTATTGCCTGGTATGATAATATTCCTCTTTTTTCCTTTCTGTTCCTGCGCGGGAAGTGTCGTACATGTAAGAACCCTATTTCATGGCGCTATCCGTTTATTGAGTTGGGAACCGGTTTGGTATACGCGAGCACGTTGTGGCTTTTTTTTAATTCGGTAGAAATCAGCGCTTGGATTGAGACAGTTTGGCTACTCGGGCTTTTTTCTTTTTTGATTGTTGTTGCCTTGTATGATGGGAAAACAATGGAAATACCTGTTTCACTTCTTCAGGCGAGTGCTCTTTGGACAGCTGGCGCACTCTTTCTACTCGATTGGAACCTATCAACGAATATGATATGGTCTCTCGATGGGCGTACGGTGTCTGGTCTTCTTGGTGCTCTGGGAGCCTGGGTATTTTTTGCAGCCCTTTCTTTCTTCTCGAAAGAAACGTGGATGGGTTGGGGAGATTCGTGGTTGGCGGCTATTATTGGGCTTGCAGTTGGTATCAAGGGGGTGTTTTTTGCTTTAACTCTTTCTTTTGGTATTGGAGCGCTTTTTTCTTGCATTCTTTTGCTGCGCAAAAAAGCGGGTATGACGACGCAAGTCCCTTTCGGACCATTTTTGGTGATTGGGACCTTGATATACTTTCTTCTTTCCCAACTGGATATGATTCAATATGGCGGGAGTATGTGGATAGCCAATTTCTTTTCTTAGGGTAGTTATATCCTTATCGGATGCTCATGATTTTTCAAGAGGATATTTTTTGTCGAATACGTTGGTGTGTTGTATACTTTACTAAAAGGGCTTGGGTTCTCAAGTCATTGAACACAAAAAACTTGTATGGCAGCAGAGAAGGGGTTTACTCTTGTTGAAATCGTGATAGTTATTGCGATTATCGGTATCGCGTCCGCGATAGTTCTTTCGATTGTTAGCAATGGACGGACGCGAGCACAAGTCGAAGGAGATGCCCGACGTCTTTCAGGAATGTTGCGTGACCTGCAGAACAATGCTTTGGCGGGAGAACAGATTGTTTTAGGACGAGTTTCTTGTGGGTTTTCTCTCCCGCCATCTGCTGCCGGTGCAATTACTATCGTACCGACCTATTTGTACAGGAATGGTGCGACGTGCGCTACTACCTTAAGTGATGTTCTCCCGACGTTTTCGTTATCTCCGGGAGTGTCCATCTCAGCTGCGAATGGGGGTGTTCGTTTTGTTGTTCCCTGGGGACAAGTATGGGACGGAACGGGGGCAGCACTATTGGCCGCTCCTGTCCAATATACTTTGGCGAAATCAGGAGTGGTCTGGTCAGTATGTGTCTATCCAGAAGGGCGTATTGAAGAAGCAGTCGGAGCGGGTTGCCCATAATTTTCCTCAATATATGAGCGCACTCAAAAGAATGAACCAAGATAAAAAGTATCGTCGATGTTTCCTGTTGTTCTCAAGGCAGCGAAGACAGAGGGCGGGTGTTTTGCGCGCGCGCGCTTTTTCTATTATAGAGGTACTGATAGCAACCGCAGTAGTAGCTATCGGTTTGACGGCTGTATTACAACTCCTTTCTTCGTCGTTGAGCAACTCCTTTCAGGATACGGATGCGATTATAGCGGTAGAGCTGGCACAGGAGGGATTGGAATATGCGTATAATTTTCGTGATAATAATCTCGTGAATGGTCTTGCTCCCTTCACGAATTTCCCGGGTTCAGCTGGGAGGGATTTTTGCGGACCAGATATCGCTAGTCCCACATTTGTCCTTGCTGGGGTGGGTCGTAATTGTTTCGCCAATGCTTTAAGTTCAGAACATCGATATTCCCTGAATCAAGTGGGAGATTC
>JAUPUC010000044.1 GCA_030917745.1 Patescibacteria group bacterium
ACCATTGGCGTCAAGCCGATATCCTGACCGTTACCATCTCTTCTGAAGAGCGAAGAACCAGAAAACCCCGGCCAAAGGACCGGGGTTTTTATGCGTCTCATCGCGCATCGGAGAGAACAAGCTATTTGCCGTTCTCCGCGATAACATGAACGAAAGTGCGCTTGACGAGGCGGCCGGTGAAACTGGTCACCTTTTTGACCTGGAAATGCACTTTTCCAGAAATCATCGCGAAGAGAGTGTCATCGCAGGCGCGTGCCACACCATTGCCTGGGTGGAATTTGGTGCCACGCTGACGAAGGATGATATTGCCGGTTTCCGCCCGCTGGTCGCCGAAAATCTTGACGCCGAGACGCTTGGAAATCGAATCGCGACCAAGGTCGGTTGAACCACCGGCTTTTCTGTGTGCCATAGTTTCAGATATTACGTATTTATCACCTGTACGGTATACTGAAAGAGTATAACATGCTTTGCGATACTGTCAATATCAGCATCAGCCACTATCCTATGGAATGGAATTTGGATATTTCTCGGCGGCTTGGGAGTTTGAGAAAGTGGTTTCGAAAAAACCATGACTCCCTGATTCTTTTTTGTGGGGTGCTGACGGTGGGGATACTCGGGTTTGAGGCAGGGTTTATCCATGGGATGTCGAAGAACCAAGAGCCACTTCGTATTGAGCTTGCCCCTGAAGAAGTAGCCAATACCACGGGTCAGGCTACTCATGTTCAAGGAGAATCAGGTCAACGTGTAGGAGCAACTGTCGGTGATACTCGGAGTCTTCAGCAAGGAACATGTGCCTTCGTCGCGAGTCGAAATTCCAAGCTGTTTCACGCGGCAACGTGTGCGGTAGTGAAGCGTATAAAACCAGAGAACAAATTGTGTTTTCAGGAGAAGGGCGAAGCGGAAGCGCGTGGATTGAAGCAGGGATGTATGAAGTAATGTCGGCTTGTCGAAAGAGAGTGCTTCACGGTACAATGAGAAAAAACATGGCTCCTGATTTGAAACACGAAGAACAATACAGTAAGAAAAAAACATCAAGCATTTCCCTGCTTTCTTTTTTGTTGGGATTTATTGATGCATTCGTGATCTATACTCTTTCAAGTTATTTTGCGAGCATCGTAGGGGAACAGTTAGTAGGAGTAGTGTATTTTGTGATTTTCAGTATCCATCTCGGCCTGCTCCTTTCATTGGACGCTTTTGTGCGCCAAATAGGGAGGGTACGCTATCTCGTTTTTTGTCTCGGACTTTCTCTTCTGGCGATAGGAATACTGCCGAGTGTTTCAGCGGGAGTGGCTGGACTCTTTTTGGGTATTTTGTATCTCGCATTTTCCAATACGGTATGGGTAGCCCTCGATGTTTTGTTGGAAAATTATTCGGAGGACCATCTGTCAGGAAGAATCCGTGGTTTTCATCTGATGGTTATGAATGTCGGTTTCTTGCTTGCCCCATATCTCTCAACACAGATTCTTTCTCGTCATGGGCATCCGGCAATCTTTATTATCGTGTTTGTCGGATATATCGTTGTTTTGCTTCTCTCGGTACTGCTTTTTCGATCTGAACATCAAGCGATTCACCATCCAAAAATGTATTTTTTCCAAACATTACGAGAGGTCATACACCGGTCGTCTTTGAGGCACATTTTTGCTGTTTCTTTCGCGCTTGAGTTCTTCTACTCCATTATGATTATTTATATGGCTCTCCACCTTCAGAATATTGGATTTTCGTGGAATGAAATCGGTCTCATTTTTACCATTATGTTGCTCCCGTTCGTATTTATACAGTATCCGGTTGGAGTGTTGGCTGATAAGCGTTTTGGGGAGAAAGAAATGCTCGCTCTCTCATTCCTTCTGACTATTGCAGCCACGATTGGTGTTATTTTGTACGATGGGAAGAGTCTTCTGGTATGGGCGGGGATACTTTTTGTATCACGTGTCGGGGTGGCGGCCATCGAGGTATTGCGTGATTCGTATTTTTATAAGCAAATTGACGGTGATGATACGCAGATTATCGCTTTTTTCCGTATGGCTCGCCCAGCCGCTAATATGCTTGGTGCAGTGATTTCTGTCGGGCTCTTGGCCTTCTTTGGTCTGCCCTCGGTATTTTGCGCGGTAGTGGTTGTACTTTTCTTTGCGCTATTTCATATTTTTGAACTGACAGACACCGAAAGTGAATACGAAAGGACTCACAAGGTACAAAAGGTCGTCGCATGATATTCACTGCCTCCTTGTACTCAATCGACGGTGTTTAAAAAACTGGGTATTTTCGCAAAAAAAGTAATGAATTGTTGATGAAGTATCCTATGTTAAACCCGATCATTCCTTATATAAAAAAAATTTTTGTACTGAATATCGTATTCGCTGTAGTTCCTCCGATTTTCTTCTTTATGCTTATACTTCCTAGTCTATATGCGAGCGGTGACTATGTCGCAGCTATATTGACTGAGTTACTTGCAATTGCCTGGTATGGATTGATAGGAGGTATTCTTGTTTATTTCTCATCCGTGAATAAAAACCCCTCTGCGTTTTTTATTCTGCCCATGTTCTATGTTGTCATTTTCGGGATCGTTTGGATATATTCAACCTGGATATCTCCATACCGGCAGGAGATTATTATACACCCTAATTTTTGGGATATA
>JAUPUC010000066.1 GCA_030917745.1 Patescibacteria group bacterium
TGTGCGGCATCATCAAGAAAGCGGGTAATTCCTATTCTTTTGGTGAGGTAAAACTGGGAGTGGGACGTGAAACCGCTAAGGCAGCGCTGAAGGGCGATCCGAAGCTCATCAAGGAAATCGAGAAAGTGACCCTTCAGGCGTCCAAGGATTTGGCGCTCGCTCCAGTCGCTGCTCCGGACGAAACGGAAGAATAGCGAAGGAGAAAAACAGAAGAAGAAAAAAAGAAAGCGGCCGAGTGGTCGCTTTTCTAAATTTGTTGTCCGTGCGTGTTTCCGCCGGCTTAATCGGTCCTGCATGCTGAAAGGCAACATGTATGCCCGTGTTCACGGTCGGCGGGGATGTCTGGCAGCAACTGCTGAGCCTCTTCGATGGTCACGATACGCTGATCGGTCGTGAGAATGATTCTGACATCGAATGCAGGCTTTGCTCCACCGATACGGTCGAAGTGATGATTGAGTCCGAGGAGCATCCTTTCGGCGCTTTGGACGTGAAAACGGAGATCACTTCGTGTGCCGTTTCCGAGTTTTTCCGAGAAGTTGAGACCGCAGTATCGACAATTCGTGTGTGGAAAGAGATGAAAGACATCAATTCCTGCGATATCACGCAATGCCGTGAGCATCTCGTAGAATGCCTTTCGGCATTCACTTTTTCCAAGGAGCACGTGGATACCTCCGGCAGGTCGGTAGATAGACTTCCCGAGGAGCTCTCCGTTATTGCGGATTCCTGCGATGAGATCGTTCACTATGTCATCAACACGACCGTCATAACAGGTCATAAGTGCATGTTTTCGCATGATTCCTCCTGGTTTTAAAAAAATTGTAAAATAGCAGAATAAAAAACTGGCACAGTTACGGGATACTCCCTCTGAAAGGTTCTTCGGAAAGAAAATCAGGTAATCGGGCCAACCGGAGTAGTATTCTCCTTTCCTTCCTTCTTGTCAAGCAGGAATTCTCAAGGAATGGTATACTGAAAAGGTATGCAAACAATGAAGCAATCAATAGCTATTTTTAGTACAGGTATGCTTCTTCTGACGATGCTCAGTGGGGCATTTTTGCGCGTTTCTTATGCTCAGGCTGCGGATATGGAGGATATTCAAAGTGATATCAAAAAAACAGAAAAAGAGCTCGAGGCAGCTAAAAAGAAAGAAGCACTTCTTAAGCAGGATCTCAACCAGATTACCGGGTCACTCGTTGTGACAAAGCAAGTCATCGCTAAGACATCGAACTTACTTTCGGATACGGAAACAATTATTGGAAAGAAGGAGGCTGAAATCAAAGCTGTCGAAAGCGAGATTAAACTTCAACAACACCTGTTACGTGAATTATTGCGGAATCTCTATGAAAATGGAAACACACCATTGGCCGAAGTGGTATTTGATAGTGAATTCATGCGTCTTTCATTGGCTGAGGGGGATAGTATTTTAACGATACAAGAGAAAATAAATACGATTGCGGATGAACTTCAGATAGCACGTGCCACTATGGCAGGGGAGAAATCGGTTTTGGAAGATGCCAAGATTGAACATGAGCGATTGCTTCGTCTGAAGAGTGAACAGGAAAAAAGATTGGTAGTTGCCAAAAATGAAACTCAGTCTGATTTGGAAGATCAGCAACAAATTGTCAGTCGTCTCAATAAGGAGCTTTCAGAATTGCAGGGAGACTTGTCTAAGTTGACAGGGAAATCCTATGATGCGAAAAATATTCGAGACGCCGTAGAGTTTGCCAGTGACAAAACAGGAGTACCAGAAGGTGTCTTGTACGGTTTTTTGAAAGCGGAGACAAATCTCGGAGCGAATACTGGTCAATGCACCTATGATGAAGTGGAAGAGGGCGCGGTGTCCCGGTATAAAGTGCTGCTCAAGAAGAACAAGAAGTGGCAGGCATCGATAGACCTTCTCTATAAGCGACGCGGTATTTTCGATGATCTGGTGAAGGATCTCGGGTATAGTAAGAGTAAAAAGGTCTCGTGTAATCCACGCAGCTATATCGGACAAGGTGGAGCGATGGGAATTCCGCAGTTTATGGCTGATGTGTGGCGCGGATATGAATCCGATATCCGTTCGAAAACTGGCCACAAAACGCCTGATCCATGGAATTTGACTGACGGAGTGATGGCTATGGCTATCAAGCTCAACCGGGCCGGAGCGACATCCAGCAAGGAATCCGTGATTCGGAGTGCCTCTATCAATTATCTTGGTACGTTCAGCCCGGGATACTACGAAACCATCGTCTATTTTTCGAAGCACTCTGAGCTGCTTTTCAAATAAGTGCGCTTGGAAGTACATTTTTGGGAAGATTTTAGGAACATTTTTCAGATAGAGAGAAATAGTGTACACTGACGGTACGCATCCGAAGAGGGTGTGTTTGTGAAGATATTTTACAATAATATGAACGGAGAGGAACGAGCATTTGCAAAGAAGAACATTTGTATTGTTGATGATGATCCGGATATTTTGGCTATGTATAAGCTGCGGTTTACGCAGGAGGGGTACAATGTCTTGACAGCGATGGATGGCGAAGCAGGAATTATTCTTATTCGGTCTAATCGTCCGGATG
>JAUPUC010000096.1 GCA_030917745.1 Patescibacteria group bacterium
GGGACTCTCTTTTACGGATGATGTGGTGGGGAATCAGGCGCATTTTACAGTCACCAATTCTGATGGTATGAAACTCGTGGCTTTTGATAAGAACGCAGTCACTCTCAACGGGGAAAAACACCGATTTGCTAATTTTCCGCTGCACTTTAAGAAAGATGAATCAGTGACGGCGAAAATTAAAATTCAGAATCCCAAAACTGAAGTGGCAGCAGTCTCTTTGATTTGGAAGCATTATGCCTGGGACGCCCTTCGACCAGAAATGTTAGCGGATACCCAGGGTGAGATTATTGAACTTCAGCCGGGAGAAACAAGGACGGTCGAATATACAGCGCAGCCAATCAGTACGGCAGCTGTCTCGTATGTGGTCGTAGAGATGCATGATGGGACATCAAAATCGTTTCTCGGTATTCGTTTCCAGCGGGATGGGGTTCTTGAGACGAACGTGAACTTTCCAGGTGTCACGAGTTATCCGCTTCAGGCCGGAGTAGAAACAGAAATGTTTGCTTGTGTTCATGGGACGAATTTCAGTGAACCGGTTATCAAAGACAATATATTGACTCTCACTTTGCGTGATATGAGTGGAAATGTTATTGATTCGTATCAATATCAGGGTGATGTGACTGCTAATATGATGGGATTCGCTTATCGTTTTGTTCCGAAAGAGACTTATGCTGATTTTACGCTGACGACTACCCTCGAACATGACGGGAGGATTATGGAAGATGTGACTCAGACATACCGTTGTCAAGATATTGATCCAAAACTCTGTCCCCAATCAGCTAGCAGTGCCTCTTTGGATATAACTGAAGGCATAACGAGCTTCACTGGTCTGGTTATTGTTGGAGTGACTGTTTTTTTTGGATTGTTGGTGGTATTTGTGGTGAGTCGTAAGAAGCGTCGTGGTACAATGGCTGTTTTCCTTTTGGTGTTTTTCATGGGGTTGGGTTTTAGTGGAGCTTCAGTAGAAGCCAAGAGTGTGACATGGGGGAATGTGGTCAATTGGAGTATGGTCGGTAGTGTTCGGGCGAATATGAGTGTCTTATACAAAGGGGATGTGTACTCCGGTGGCGTGGTTCAGCCTGACGGAACAGCGCTTCCGGTCGGTGCCGTGTTGAATTTTCGCCAGGGAGCGCAGCTGGATACGGATACCCATTGGTTTGCGACAGGCGGCGGCGGAGCATCGCCTTTTGGAGCTTGGGACACACCGGGACCTCGTGGATGCTATAGGACTCTTATCGGGGATGATATCTGCGGTACCCTTCAGGTCAATAGTCCGACTGTCACGATTGCACATGTGGGAACAGCTGGCCTTGCGTGTTGGAACGGCGGTTTTGACTGCAATATCACTTCTCCTGGTACAATTGTTTCCTCAATCAACTTTGCTGCTACGACTGCGGTGGTATCCTTGGATTCCCGTGGTGATACGGCATTCGTCATTCCGGCTCAGTCGATACCGTTTTCTTTGAGTGCGTATGCGGTAAATAACGCGCCGAACGCTCCGGCTCTCGCCGGTCCGGCTTCCGGCAATCAGAATGCCTCGCTTGCGTTTTCTGCGACTGCGACCGATCCGGATGGAGACAACATCCGTTACCTCTTTGACTGGAACAGTGATGGTGTTGGTGATGAATGGAGCGGAGGGGGTAGATGGGTGGCTTCCGGTACTTCACAGAGCCTCGTTCATACATGGATCACTCCCGGAACGTATACGTTTCAGGTGAAAACCCAAGATGCGGTAGGGAGTTACTCGGGGTGGACCTCCAAGACAGTGACGATTAATGCATTTGTCAATGGCGCCTGTGGCGTTGCTTCGACGAGCGTAAGCGGCATTGATCTTTCAACAGCTCCCATAGTAGGTCTTTGTAGTACCGGCACTGCCACAGCTGTCTTAGGAACGGGTCCTTGGACTTGGAACTGTAACGGTATTGGAGCGGGGAGTACCAATGTTTCGTGCCAGGCCGATCTCTTTATTCCTGCACCGGTTGTTAATCTCTCTATTAGTCCAGCCAATGTTGATCTTGGCGATTCAGCGACCTTGACTTGGAGTGTTCTCAACCCAGCCGATACTTGTGTTGCTTCTTCTGTTATCTCGGCGAGTTGGAATGGTGCGCGGGCTACTTCTGGATCGGAAGTCGTCATCCCTACCGCTTCCGGAAATTATACCCTTACGTGTACCAATACAGCCGAGGGTAAATCAGGGACTAAGACTGTTGGTATTGTGCTGAATAATAAACTCAAGATTTGTGAGAATAGTTGCGATAGTGCGCTTGATCGAACAGGTCAGACCTTCATTGCGAATCAGGGACCGGATCGTCATCTGAAAGCGTGTTTTAATCCATACCCGAGCTGTACAAATGTGCTTGGAAATGTTACTCCTCTGGCTTTTTGGAACGACACGAATGTGCCGAACAATGCCTTTTCTTTCCCAGTCCACGGAGAACTTCGTCCTTTACCCTTCAATAGAACAGAGAATTTCGATGTTTCGTATGGCGGTGTGACGAAGTCTGCCGTGGTTCAGGTGGCATGTATTCCAAATACTTGTTCCATAGCAGCTGCTAAAGCGGTCACGGATACGTATTGTCCGGAAGTGATACAGGATACGAGCGTCCCGAGTGGCTGTGATGGTTTGACGTTGGTTTGTCCTGGAACGAGGCATTGCGACTATAATGTGAAAGAAGTGACCCCATAACCAAGGAGAAGGAGACGGGGGGAACCGCAATATATGATCTTGAAAGGAGGGAGTCTATCACTCTCTCCTTTCTGGTACACGCAGAGGCATGTATAATTTCGAGGGGAGGTCAGGTGGTCTTACGGATTTTTTTTGCTAGAGATACTAAAGAAAAGAGTATGTGGTGTCCCTATTGTCATCATGCTGAAACAAGGGTTTTAGATTCCCGTTTAACACAGGAGGGAAAAAGCGTTCGTCGACGTCGTGAATGCGGACAATGTCAAACACGCTTTAGTACATATGAAGAACCGGATTTTTATCGGGTAACCGTGATCAAAAAAGATGGACACCGAGAAATCTTTGATCGGATGAAACTGCGCATTGGGTTGGAACGTGCTTTTGAAAAACGCCCTCTTGGTGATGAAAAAGTAGCGCATGTCCTTCGTGATGTGGAGCGACTGATTCGTGATCGTGGGCTCAAAGATATTACGAGTCGTGAAATTGGTCGTTTGGCTATGGAACAATTGCGCAATGTCGACGAAGTCGCGTATATCCGTTTTGCGAGTGTGTACAAATCTTTTGGGAGCGCGCAGAGTTTTCGCAAGGCGATTGAGAGTCTCGACGATGAGAAGTCATGAGACGGTTTGCTCTTTTGATTTCGTCGGGAGCATTTTCTAGTGGAATCGCCTTCGGATCGTTTGCAGGCTGGGATGAGGCTCGAGTCTGGATATTAGTATGCACAGGGATAGCCGTGACTCTTTGCCTTGTTTTCAGAAGAGAATCTGTGCTGTTTGTAGTTTGGCTTGGCATGTGCGCTTTCGGAGGAATGTTTTTGGCTGTTCATGAAGGAGAATATTATCGAGCACTGGAAGAACAGAATAATGTACAAGGTGTTGGAGTCGTGCGTGGTGAGATGTCCATTGGCGCTTTGGATGCTCGTTTGGTATTGAGCGCCTCTGATTGTGAAGGACACATATGCCCCAAAGAAAATATTCTTTTTCGGACGAGTCAGTATGAGACCTTTACAGATGGAATGCGTGTTTATTTTGGTCCATGCAATCTGAAACGCCCCGAGCAATTCGATCCAAATTTTGATTATCCGATGTATCTTGCAAAAGAGGGTATCGGTTTTGTTGCTACTCGATGTCCTATTACGCGGATACCCACTCGCGGGGATTGGTTTGGTGCCGGACTTCATGCAACGCGAGTATTTATTGCTTCGATGATTGGTAAGTGGATACCGGAGCCAGAGGCAGGATTGGCTCGGGGCCTCATTCTTGGTGGAAGTGATGAGCTTCCAGAAACACTGGTTCGTGATTTTCGTACGGTTGGTTTATCGCACATTGTTGCGGTTTCCGGGTACAATATCTCCGTGCTTGCGGGCGGACTTTTTTTGGTAGGAATTGGATTAGGCTGGTATCGGAAGAGGGCGGTGTGGATAGCCCTACTTGGTACGGTACTTTTTGTGTTTCTGGTGGGTGCTCCTGCTTCAGCAGTACGAGCAGCATTGGTTGCTCTTGTGGGATTTGGAGCATTGTTGGTTTCGCGACCGGTTCCATCCATGTCTATTTTATGTTTTGCCGCGGCACTTATGTTGATGGGAAATCCATTGCTTTTGCGTTATGATATTGGTTTTCAGCTTTCCTTCTTGGCTACTTTTGCGATTCTTTTTTCTGCTCCATGGAGGAGCCGTTTTCAAAAGTTTCATTGGTTCATCGGTTATTTTATTGAGGCCTTCCTCATTACATTTTCAGTCTTACTCTTCGTGACTCCGTTGACACTTGTTTATTTTGGAACCCTCTCTCCATATGCGCTTTTCGCAAATGTCATCGCTCTTCCTCTTGTCCCAATCACCTTTCTTCTTTCTCTTCTGGTGGTGTTGCTTGGATGGATTCCTGGGATCGGGGCGTTGATAGGATGGATTGCCTACGGTACTCTTCATGGTCTCATTGTTATCGTGGAAATAATGGCTCGCTTCCCGGGAGCAAATGCTTCATTTTCTAGTGTCCGTTGGTGGATGATTGCTTTGTGGTACGGGAACTGTTTTCTCTTTTTGTTGTGGCAGAGAAGGCTTTTGCGGAAATCAGAGGAAACAGAAATGATATGATGAAAGTATACTGAGAGCATATATGCGCATTCGTACCTTTGTTACCTTGCTCGTGTTTGGATTCTCGATTGTCGCGGGAATATTTTTGGTGTTCACGGAAAGAACTTTTGCTCCGCTGCGTATTGTTTTTTTGGACGTTGGTCAAGGCGATGCCATATTGCTGACTCAGGGGCGAACACAGGTGCTTATTGATGGTGGTCGAGATGGAAAGACACTACTGGGCAAGCTGGGACAGCATAT
>JAUPUC010000100.1 GCA_030917745.1 Patescibacteria group bacterium
CCATCAACTACAACGTGTTCTATCATGAGTACCCTCGAAAAGAAAACCTGTTATATGAGTACTAAGAAAAACAACATCCAAAGAGATGACACTTGCCATATACGAATGTGTGAAGCATGTACTCCTTCTTGGTGTGCCGTGGTCTGCATTCCTCCTCGCGTGAAATGACGCCCACGCTTCTTTGAAAAAATCGTGGATGTTTGTTTTTTTGATTCTATTTTCTGAGTACTGGGTATCTGCCGCATTTCACGAGGCTTTCAAGAATAACTTTTCTAATTGCAATCGAGTGTTCGCCTGAGTACTCTGTAGAATATGCTGCGTGTTTTTGAGGGCCTCGAGAAAGGAATACGTCGCCTGAATTTTCATATTATCTACGATATCATTCTGCGCTTCTTTCCGAACCGATGATGCTAACCACTCAAGCAGTCGTATTGTGGAAGAACCCTCTTTGGCAAGATCTTCAGCTAAATGTAATCGTTCAGACAAAGAAAGTTGACCTAACCGCGAAAGCCGTGCTAATAAAACCTTCATTCCCGAAAATTCTGCCGCATCTTGCAGCGCCATTTGAATAATTCCAGGTCGTCCGAAATCATACAAAAACCGATTCTCTTGGTCGAGAGCTCCTAGTATTTGCATTTCTTCCCCGGGTACCAAGGAGAAATTGATTCGTTGCAATCGGGAATGCACAGTATCGAGCAGCGCCGCTGCATCGTGCGTAACCAATATGAGTATCGAAGTTTCATTGGGTTCTTCGAGTGTTTTCAAGAGGGCATTTTGCGCTCCCTGAGAGAGCCGATGCGCATCATTGATAATGAAAATACGTCGTTTCCCCACCAATGGATAGCGCGACAGGAATGATACACCCTCACGTATTGCTTCAACCGGGATATTCTTCTCTCGTGTTTTCCCTTTTTCTGTTACTTGTTCTGGCTCCAGAAACAAGATATCTGGATGAGACATATCTCCTTCTTCCCGAAGATCAAATGTATCCCGTTGACCCAGTAGCGTCCAAGCGAATTGGAGCGCGACCAATCGCTTTCCCACACTTTCGGGACCGACAAACAGAAACGACTGCGGAAAATCCACCAGCGCTACAAGTTTATTGAGGTGAGTTTGCACTCCGTGATGACCAATGATTCGCATACTGTTGCTCCTGACTCAAAATCCCTTATACTTCTTGAGCTTTTTCGACAGCATTCCGGATACCCTCTTCAAAGGCTTTCCGTGAAAATCGATCCACTGACTCTTGCAGCTTGGCGATTGGATATCCGCTCTGCTCCTTCTCCAAGAACCGCTTCACTGCCTCAGCAATCACTTCTGGTGTTTGTGAACGGAATACCTCTCCAGTTTCACCAACCCGAAGAATCTCCTTGATTCCCCCATATTCATACGCAATCACTGGTGTCCCTGCGGCAAGAGCTTCAACCGCCGCCATACCGAAATCTTCTTCTGATGGGAAGATGAGGGCACGAGCTTCACGATAGTACTGTTGCAGACGAACATCATGAATTTTTCCAACAAAGGTAATATTCTGACTCGCAATCCGCCGGAGGGCTACTTCCTCACGACCACTCCCTACTACCACCAAAGGAAACCCGAGCTTGTTAAAAGCTTCAATGACCGGTTCAATTTTTTTGGAACGAGTGAGACGCGAAACGACCAAAAAATGTTTTCTGTCACTTTGCGGAAGAGGTGTGTCGGTATTCGTGTCCGCAAGTAAGAGAGCGGGCGGGTATATGACAGAAGAAGTCCGCCGATAATAATTCTCGATACGATCACGAGTGTATTCGGAATTTGCAATCAAAATATCGGGGCGATCTGCTGCCTCTCTATCCCACAGACGCATATACGACAGCCAGAGACGTACCAGAAGCCGCGGAATAAACCAGGGCAACGACTCATCCAGATATGCTTCCCTTCCTTCCCAGGCATACCGCATCGGGGAATGGACATAGGCGATATGCTTCGTGTGCAAACGGGTGATGATGCCCTTCGACCAAGCTCCTGAAGAGGAAATGACCACATCGAATTCCCGTAAATCAAGAGTCTCAACGGCAACAGGATAGAGAGGAAGCAAAACTCGATACCGACGCCTGAGCCATTCTGGCAAAGACTGAAGAAACGAGGAACGAATTTCACACCCAGGGAAGAAGCGTTTGACGATGGCTTCGTCCTGCAGCAACGTGTAAATCGGCGCCTCAGGATACATCGAAGCCAGTATTTGGAGTACCCGCTCCGCTCCGCCATAGGAAACAAGAAAATCGTGCACCAAGGCGACTTTTTTCGGTCTGTCTGTTTTATGGTATTGACTTTCTTTCATTTCTATGCTATTATATAAAGTTGTGCATTTGTACAACCTCGTTTGTTTGCTCAGGAGAGTAAAAATGCTACAGTTATTCGTGACACTCTTGCAGATTGGCCTATCAATTACCGTCGGTCGATACATATTCGACGCCAGCGGAAAGGAAGAGTATTGCATAATGGCAATGCTGCTCACGCTCATTCTACTCTGGATGCTCGAACTCCTATGGAATATCGATAATAAACTCAATCGGACCCTCAAACGAGAGGTCCCTGAGGTTGAAGAATAACCACCCTCAACTCCCGGGCACAGGA
>JAUPUC010000073.1 GCA_030917745.1 Patescibacteria group bacterium
GTGAAGGTAGCGCCGATTGAAGGGAAGACAAATAACGCTGTCATTCGTATTATTGCCAAGAATTTTGGTATTCCTCGGAATCTGATACGACTTAGAAACGGTTCAGCATCTCATGTCTTAAGAAAATGTTCGGATTTCGAGGTGAAAACCTTAAAAAGTGAGCAGAGCTATCGAGATAACCTGACGAGCCTTGAGAGGTTTTCAACCGAAATCCGGACGTTTTCTTGAGACGAGTAGCGGTTTTTTCTTTTATGTATTGCGGTGAGATGTTGAACAGTTTCTTAAATCTGGCACAGGAGAAAGTCGAAAGGTGTGTGTTGTATGTCATCCAGGGCAAAGAATGTGAAAGAATGATAAAAAAAGAACTTTTGAAAAAGTTCTTTTTTTATTCACTTACAATTCCTCTATCAGCCTAGCCTTGGGTGGCGACAGTGTATTCGCACTTCGCAGGAGTATCCACTTCTGAAAAGACGATAGGAGCATCTTCCGTGAGCGTCACATTATCACCGGGGTAGAGTGTGGCATTGACTGGGAGTGTTCCGATGCAATGAAAAGTTGGGACATCGTGGCACTCGCCATTTGAATCTGGGAGTATGTCAGCATGGCTCATGTGCGTCGCCTGGGCACTTTCATTTACTAAGATAATCACAAAAGGATTTGTTGAAGAGCTTGTTCTATGACATATCGACACTTTCGTATTTGCTGCCAATGTTATTTGTATTCCGACGCCCGCACAGATAAGAAGAGCGAAAAATGAGAAAAAAGTAATACGCATATATTTATATAGAGTTTTATTTTTTATATTAATAAGAGGGAATATCGACCTGCGTAACAAAAAGTATAGCATAGAGTGAAATATTTCGGGTCTCATTTCAAGAAAAAGCGTGCGAAGTTTGACTCTCGAGCGGAATATGGGTTTTCGTTTTTATAAAAAAGGCTTTTTAGAAGCTTTTTTTATTTTTTCATTGACGGTGTAGAGAGGTGTGGAGTAGAATGGGGATACTCACTATGAAAGTGGTGAGAAGTGGGGAAAATGAGTCATAAGAAGTCGAGCTATGTTTATTGGTGAATATTCCCATAGTGTTGATCCAAAGAAGCGTCTTGCACTCCCTTCCAAGTTTCGTGGAGAGTTGGGGAATCGAGTGGTAGTCACTCGCGGACTTGATCGGTGCCTTTTTGTGTACCCGATGAAGGTATGGGAAGAAATTGCGAGTAAACTGGGGAATCTTCCGGTTGGCGAGAGCGGGACAAGAAGCTTTATTCGATTGATGCTCTCAGGCGCAGTAGATACGGAGCTAGATAGTCAGGGACGAGTATTGCTTCCAGAATATCTGAAGAATGACGCGGGACTCAAGAAAGAAGTGACTATAGTGGGGATTTATAATCGTCTCGAAATTTGGGATGAAGACGCATGGAAGAAGTATAAGCAGAATGCAGAGAAAAACACAGGGAAGATTGCTGAAGAGCTCGGAAAACTCGGTGTGTATTAGCCCGTTCTACTTTTGAGCTTACAATTTTCAGATAAAGATAGGATGGAAATTGTAAGCTGAAAACTGGAAAGGAAAGATATGTATATGGATGAGACGAAACATAAGGCAGTTCTTTGGCATGAAGCTCTTGATGGGCTGCGCCTTTCGCGCGGTGATACAGTGATTGATGCGACTCTCGGAGGAGGTGGTCATACGCTTCTTTTTCACTCCGCGGTTGGAAAGACCGGAAGGGTGGTGTCACTTGATATGGATCAGGCGGCTATTAACCGGTTTCTTTTGCGAGTGAAGAGTGAAAGCGGTTTAGCATCTGCCATGGAAGAGGGGCAGCTTCTCCTGGTCCATGCTAATTTCGCTGATATTGGCGATGTTGCAGAAGATAGTGGGCTGGTACAAGTTGATGCCATCTTTGCTGATTTGGGTTATTCATCAGATCAGATCGAGGATGAATCGAGAGGACTTTCATTTTTGAAAGACGGTCCGCTTGATATGCGGTTGGATCAGCGTTCAGGTGAGACCGCCGCGCATATCGTCAATGTGTGGCCAGAATCTTCTCTCGCAGAGCTTTTCTTTGAAATGGGTGATGAAGAATATGCAAAAAGTATTGCGCGAGCGGTTGTGAAAGTCAGGAAAGAGCATGCTTTTGTGAAGACGCTGGAGCTTGCGGAAGTGGTGAGACAAGCCATACCGGCACGTGTCTGTCTGAAGCGCAAGACGCATCCGGCGACAAAGGTATTTCAGGCACTTCGAATCGCGGTGAATGACGAATACGGGAACCTGGAACGATTTCTTGAGCAGTCAGTCCATCTGCTCACACCGGGCGGGAGATTGGGTGTCATTAGTTTCCATTCGGGTGAAGATCGTATCGTGAAACAGTTTTTTCGTCGAATGATGAAGGGTTGTGATTGTCCACCAGAGTTTCCTGTTTGCGTCTGCCAAAAAACACCGAAGTTAAAAAACGTATCTCGAGACCCTATCGTGGCAACCGAAAGAGAAGTATTAGAAAATCCACGATCTCGGAGCGCTAAACTCCGTTTCGCCGAAAGGTGCTGACGTGGTTGTTGAGAAAAAACAAAAAAAAGAAAAATTATGCGAATCCCAAGTCCTTATTCCCAGACGAGAAGAAGAATCCTTGCTGAATCATCCTCGGTGCAGCCTGGGTTTTTTCGAGCAGATATGTCTTTTGTTATCCTGCTGTTTTTCGTGGGTGTATTAGGAACGCATATATATTCAGTCAATAGTAACGCCGTTCAGGGGTATCAAGTGCGTCACCTGGAGAAAAAAATCGCGAGTATGCAGGAGGAAAATGCGCGCCTAAAAATACAGGAAGCAGACGTTAAGTCGTTTCAGCGTATCGATGAAGCCCGTGATGCTCTTTCTTTGGATCAAGTCCAAGCCCCTCAGTACTTTGAAGAGCGAGATATGGTCGCTTCACGTTAATGTAGATACGTTTTGAGTGAGGAGCGACTCAGTTTTTTTGGGAAAGTCTTGATGCAGTGGGAATAGTATTGTATATTTTGAGTCTCAAACGTACTGAGAAGAGTTTTCGCTCCGTAATAAATAGAGAGATACCAGGGGAATGAATCCTCCTTCCCCTTGGAGTTTCTGAGAAGATGATGAGAAGGACGCTCTGAGTTTATTCTGGAGGGGTATGTATTCGGAGGATAATACGAGTTGTATGCGCGTTTCTCAGAAAAAAGTAATCAAAAAAAAGGGTGACGCCGGGGCGTTGCGCGTGGCATTTGCGTTTATCTTTTTTTTGCTCATTGGTTCCGGGCTTCTTTGGCAGCTGTACCGCATTCAGGTGCATGATTATCTGCTTTGGAGTGACCGGGCGAAGAAGCAGCGTCTCTCAACTTTTGATTTGAAAGCAGAGCGAGGTGAAATTTTCTTGCATGATAATGAAGGTACGTATCCGTTGGCAGTGAATCGTGAATATATGGCTGCTTACGTGGTCCCCCGAGAAGTACATGATGCAAAGGAGGTGGCTCACGAGCTGGCAGTCATACTGAGTAAGGATGAGGGGGAGATCCTGGAAAGACTTGCTGATCGAACTGACCCTTTTGAAATGATTAAACGTCGATTGAATGATGATGAGGTGGTGAAGATTAGACAACTTGGATTGAAAGGCGTCTCTCTTCTTTCGGAAAAATATCGTTATTATCCAGCAGGGACCCTTGCGTCGCATGTGGTGGGGTTTGCTGGTTTAGGTGAACAGGGAGGGGCGGGTGGCTATGGGATTGAAGCAGCCTTTGATGCTGAACTCAAAGGAAAGCTTTCTCAGGTGAATGAAGAGCGCGATGCTGGCGGTCGCTGGATTTCGCTTTCGAATTCACGCGTGGATGTTCCTGACCATGGCGATACATTGACTCTGACTCTTGATAGAGTCATTCAGCATGAAACAGAAAAAATCGTCCAGAAATATAAAGATAAACATGAGGCAGATGCTATGACTGCCATCGTTATGGAGCCAAGCACCGGAAAAATTTTGGCGTTAGCGAGCGCTCCAGATTTCGATCCAAATCAGTACGCGGAGACAGAAGATTTCAGTTTGTTTCTGAATCCAGTAGTGAGTTCAACCTATGAGCCAGGGTCCGTGATGAAGCCGATTACAATGGCGATTGGTATCGATGAGAAAAAAGTTGCGCCAATGACCGAATATACTGATACTGGGTCAGTAACGGAGTCTGGGTATACAGTGAGGAATTCTGAGGAAAAAGTATACGGAAGGAGTACTATGACTCAAGTACTTGAGAATTCGATTAACACCGGGATGATTTTTGTGGAACGGGCAGTGGGACATAAAGTGTTCGTGGAGCGATTGAAGCGCTTCGGATTTGGCGAAAAAACGGGTGTACGATTGCCCGCTGAGCTTGGCGGCAATCTGAATAACTTGAACGATTTTCGTATTGGCATTCAATTTTACACAGCAGCGTACGGGCAAGGTATCACAGTGACGCCTCTCCAGATGGTCACGGCCTATTCGGCACTGGCAAATGGTGGTATGCTCATGCGACCACAGATTGTGGAGAGTATCGGCCACGCGGATGGGAGTATTGAGACTGTGTCACCCGAGGAGGTACGAAGGGTAATCAGTAAAGAAACAAGCGAGACGATTGGTCGTATGCTTCGGAGCGTTGTGGTGAATGGACATGGTAAGCGTGCCAATGTGCCTGGATATGAGGTAGTCGGAAAGACAGGTACGGCACAGGTTGCCCGGACTGATGGTGGGGGGTATGAAGAAGGAAAAACGATCGGGTCATTTGTA